>JAERRP010000656.1 GCA_016735415.1 Desulfobacterales bacterium
GTTTTATCAAAACTATTTAAGAAATAATCAACCCCGGTGATGACCTCATTACCTTTGTCCATCCCTGTTGTATGTCGCAGCCACAATGCCGGCGGATATCGCCGCCCAGAGCTCACAAGACGATCTCTGGGCGGGCAGTAAGAGCATGCCGGTAAGCGGCGCGGATTGACGCCTATCGACTCCGGGAACCGTCAGCGGATACCCGGTTGCTATACCGCTATACCCTTCGCCTCCATCAGGCTGGGTTTGGGACTTGACGAGCTTTAAAACCATATCGTGTCACATCATGGCTTGTGAATTAATGGGGACCGCTATGCAGCGTCTGGCCGGCTCTGCGCGTATGGATTCATCCGAAAAATCAATCGGGACGCATGGGTCTTCTGTTTATGGAAAACGGGACGGCTGACCAATCAACTAATTGGCCATTGTGTGTCCCCTGGCTAGCACAGAACGCGGGTTTCCCTTCCACGTACCTGTTCCGGAAAAAAGCAGCCTGACGGGGTTCATCATGGTTGAGCAGGTCAAGTCAGTCGACTTCCGTACTCGTCGAGGGAAGCGCATTGAGCGTGTCTCAGATGAAATGCTGGCAAACGTGCTATCGATATTAGATGCCTGCATCTACGAACATAATCGTATCCCGTCTTGAATAGTGAATAGTGACCCAAAAGGGGGTGGTCCCGCGGGCGGCTTCCATCGGATGACATAAACCGGGGGATCGAGTGGGGATATCGATCCCCATCAGACGCCGGCCTGCCGACACGCCCGGCGTCGCAACGGGAACCGGGTTGACTTTTAAACGGAGCTGCCATAAGAGACTTTTAGTCTCAGATCGGAGGGAGGGGTAACCTATCGAAATCATTTCTACAGTTGTCGAGATGCAGTCGCGCTCGCGTCAATTGCGGCGTGAGGGTCGCACGATTGCGTTCGTGCCCACCATGGGTTTTCTGCACGAAGGGCATCTGTCGCTGATGCGCGAAGGCCGCCAGCGGGCCGACATCCTGGTTACCAGTATCTTTGTCAATTCCACCCAGTTCGCACCGGGTGAGGATTTCGAGACCTACCCGCGTGATATGCCGCGGGATTTGGCCCTGGCGACGTCCGTGGGCACCGACATCGTCTTTACGCCCGACAACGAAATGATGTATACGCAGGGTTTTCAGACCTACGTGAACCCGGAACGGTTGTCCAAAGTGCTTTGCGGCATTTCACGGCCCGTTTTTTTCAGGGGGGTCGCCACGGTGGTCTCGAAGCTGTTCAACATCGTGCGGCCCGATATGGCCATTTTCGGAGAAAAGGATTACCAGCAGCTAGTGATCATCCGCCGCATGGTGCAGGAGCTCAATTTTGAGATCGAAATCGTCGGGGGCGCCACCGTTAGAGAAAACGACGGGCTGGCCATGAGCTCCCGCAATGCTTATTTGGGTGCCGACCAGCGGCCGGCCGCCCTGAGTCTGTACCAGTCGCTGCAGCAATCCCGGGCATTGGTCCAGGAGGGCGAGCGCGAGGCCGGGCGAATCATCGCCGCGGCGACCGGACACATTACGTCGTTTGATGAAACCGCCATCGATTACATCGCCATCGTGGACCCCGAGACCCTGGAAAATATGGCTGTCATCGACCGGCCGGCGCGCATGGCCCTGGCCGTCAAGGTCGGGTCGACACGCTTGATCGACAACATGGCCCTGGGGGACTGACCCGAAAAAGCCCTCCGTTTCCAAACGCATCCAAGCCAAAGCACCATCAAGGAGACCCATACGATGAGCAAGGAAGAGTTCTATTTTACGTCCGAATCGGTAACAGAAGGTCATCCGGATAAAGTCGCGGACCAGATTTCCGATGCGATCCTGGATGCCATCATCGGACAGGACAAGCAGTGCCGGGTGGCCTGTGAAACCTTGGTGACCACCGGTATCGCTTTTGTGGCCGGTGAAATCACGACGAGTTGTTACGTCGACATCCCCCGGATCGTGCGGGAGACCATTCGGGATATCGGATACTGCTCCTCCCAGATGGGATTCGATTATCAAACCTGTTCGGTGGTCACCAGCATCGATCAGCAGTCGCCGGACATTGCCCAGGGGGTCAATGTGGGCGAAGGGCTTTTCAAGGATCAGGGCGCGGGCGACCAGGGCCTCATGTTCGGTTTTGCCACCGATGAGACCCCGGAACTGATGCCCATGCCGGTCATGTATGCCCACAAACTCACCCGGCGCCTGGCCACGGTCCGCAAAAACGGGGCGCTGGATTTTCTGCGCCCGGACGGCAAATCCCAGGTCACGGTCGAGTATGAAAACGGCACGCCGAAGCGTGTGGACACGGTGGTGGTATCGGCCCAGCACAGTCCGGACGTCACCCACGAACAGATCCGCGAGGCCGTTATCGATGAGGTGATCAAAAAGGTTGTCCCGGTCGACATGATCGACGGGGACACCAAGTATTATATCAATCCGACCGGGAAATTCGTGGTGGGTGGTCCCATGGGCGATTGCGGTTTGACCGGTCGTAAAATCATCGTGGACACTTATGGCGGTCAGGGCAGCCATGGCGGCGGGTGCTTTTCCGGCAAGGATCCTTCCAAGGTCGATCGGAGCGCCTCTTATATGGGTCGGCACATTGCCAAAAACGTGGTGGCGGCCGGTCTGGCCAAAAAATGCGAAATACAGATCGCCTATGCCATCGGCGTGGCCCAGCCGGTTTCGGTGATGGTGGACCTGATGGGAACCGGTGTGATCCCCAAAAAGCGGGTCAAGGAAATCATCCGGGAGGTCTTCGACCTGCGCCCGGCGGTCATTATCGAATATCTGGATCTTCTGCGGCCGATTTACCGGGAAACGGCGGCCTACGGGCATTTTGGCCGCAGCGAGGACACGTTCAGCTGGGAAAAAACCAACAAGGCTGATGAAATTCGCAGTCTGGCCGGAATTTGAAGCTGACCTGAATTTATCACCACCGTGGCGGATTGCCAAAGCCGCGGCGGTATTCAATTTATATTCGGAAAAACACGGGGCCGATGGTCATAGCGCACCCCGTGCGGAGAAGGAGCATCGATGTCGATCGTATCTTTGAAAAAGCAACAACCGGATAATCTTGATCTGAATCTTCCTTACAAAGTTGCCGATATTTCGCTGGCGGAATTCGGCAACAAGGAAATGAAACTGGCGGAAAACGAGATGCCGGGTCTGATGGCCGTGAGGGCCAAGTACGGGAAAGACAAACCCCTCCAGGGCCTGAAAGTGACCGGCAGCCTCCATATGACCATTCAAACCGCCATGTTGATCGAAACCCTCAGGGACCTGGGGGCCGACGTCCGCTGGGCCAGCTGTAATATCTTTTCGACCCAGGATCATGCCGCCGAGGCCATCTCTCAAAACGGCTTCGGTGCCGTATTTGACTGGG
>JAERRP010000260.1 GCA_016735415.1 Desulfobacterales bacterium
CCGGCGCCTTTACGGCCGCACCACCACCAGCGCGGTTCCCAACAAATATGCCATGACCGTTCGTCACCCTTTGGGTGTGGCCGGTTTGATTATTGCCGCCAATACACCCATTGCCAATGTGGCCTGGAAAGTGTTTCCGGCTTTGATTTGCGGCAACACGGCCATCCTGAAAGCGGCTGAAGACACACCGGCCACGGCCTGGTATTTTGGCAAACTGGCTACTGAAGCCGGTCTTCCGCCTGGTGTGCTGAACATTGTGCAGGGCCTGGGCGAGGAAGCCGGAGCCCCTCTGGTGGCCCATCCGGATATCGCCGTGGTCAGTTTTACCGGTTCGAGCGAAGTGGGGCGCCAAATCGCTGAAATCGCCGGCCGCCGACTGGCCAAAGTTTCCCTGGAGCTGGGGGGGAAAAACCCGCTTGTGGTCTGCGACGATGCCGATCTGGAAAAAGCGGCTAAATGGGTGCTGTTATCGGCTTTCAGCAATGCCGGGCAGCGCTGTGCGGCCGCCAGCCGCATCATTATCTTCGATGCCGTGTACGAGCAATTTCGTGAAATGCTGACCGAGCAGACCCGGCAACTGCGGGTGGGCCCCACGGATAGGGATGACCTCGGGCCGGTGATCAACGAAACCCAGCTCAAGAACATGGTGGCGGCCGTGGAGCAGGCCCGTCAGGAAGGCGCCCGGATCCTGGTCGGCGGGGGCCGCATGACGGACCCGGAACATGCCGATGGTTTTTACATGGCTCCGACCCTGATCGAAAACGCCGATCCCCGGGCCGGAATTTCCACCCGGGAGGTGTTCGGCCCCATTACCTGCCTGTACCGGGTCAGGGATTTCGATGAAGCCCTGCAAATGGCCAACGACTCACCCTACGGCTTGACGGCCTGTATTTACTTCCGGAACATCCACCGGGTAATGGAATTCACCCGGAAAGTGCAGGCCGGTGCGGCGGTGGCCAATGCCGGGACCTACGGCAGTGAACCCCACATGCCCTTCGGTGGCGTGAAACAATCCGGAAACGGATCAAGGGAGCCGGGCACCGAGGCCCTTGATATCTACTCGAACCTGAAGGATATTTACATTTGCGTCGAACCGGATTTAATTTAGCGCGGGGTAAATCTATCGGACGCTTCCAAAGGATACCTCTCCAGGGCAGAGCATCCTGAACGCGGCCAGGGGCTTATTGTTTATATCGATTGCGGGGTGAACCAGGACTCGCAATTTTTTTAGTTTGGAAAACAGCAAAAGGCGATACCCGATCGAACAAATACGATGAGTACTCGAAAGCAACCTTCCATAGTGGCTTTAATTCCGGCCCGTTCCAGTTCCAAGCGCGTGCCCGACAAAAATATCCGGCCCCTGGCCGGACACCCGCTGATTGCCTACAGCATTGCGGCGGCCTTACAGAGTGAGATCTTCGAGGATGTGATCGTTTCCACGGATAGCCGGCACTATGCTGACATTGCGCGGTATTACGGGGCGGAAGTCCCTTTTACGCGCCCGGCCGAGATTGCCGGCGACAACTCACCCGATATCGCATGGGTGGCCGACACCCTGGGCCGGCTGGCGGAAGCGGGCCGTCATTACGACTGTTTCAGCATCCTGAGACCCACCAGCCCTTTTCGGTTGTCGCCGACCATCCGGCGTGCCTGGGAGGCCTTTCGTGACCAGGTCGGGGTGGATTCCCTCCGGGCGGTGGAAAAATGCAGTCAGCATCCCGGCAAGATGTGGATGGTGTGCCGCAACCGGATGACACCACTGTTGCCGCTGGGTTCCCCGGAACAGCCCTGGCATAGCAGTCAATATTCCTCTCTGCCCGAAGTTTATGTTCAGAATGCCAGCCTTGAAATGGCCTGGACCCGGGTGGTTTTCGAAGACAAAACCATTGCCGGAACAGTTTTAATGCCTTTTTTCACCGAAAATTACGAGGGCTTCGACGTAAACAGTCTCTATGACTGGAATCTGGCTGACCATCTGGTTGCCAGTGGCCAGCCCCATCTGCCGCCCATATCCATAAGTCCTTACCCTACGAAGGAGTAAACCGAATAATGTTGGAAATCAGACTTATTCCCGAAAACGAATTCAAACGCATCCGCAATGCGGCGATCGATGACAATGACAAGCTGGTACTACTCGGTGAAATGTGCCGGGCCAATGCTCTGGCCACGGTGAAGCGGGCCGGCTCCGGGCATCTCGGATCCAGTTTCAGTTCCCTGGATATCGTGACCCTGCTTTACTTCTCCGAGATGAACCTGACCGAGGTGGGCGTCGACCATCCGGACCGTGACATCTATTTTTCTTCCAAAGGCCACGACGCGCCCGGGCACTATGCCGTTTTGTATGCGCTGGGGCTTATTCCCCGGGAGCGATTCATCAACCTTCGTCGCCTGGGCGGCACCCATGGCCATCCTGACTTGGGCGTGCCCGCGATTGAGGCCAATTCAGGCTCCCTCGGTATGGGGATCTCCAAAGCCAAGGGCATGGCCTGGGCCAAACAATACAAGGGACAGGGCGGCAGGGTTTTCGTGATGACCGGTGACGGAGAGCTTCAGGAGGGCCAGATCTGGGAGTCATTGCAGACGACGGTTCAGCAAAAAATGAACAACGTTAACGTGATCGTGGACTGCAACAAGATCCAGACCGACAAGCTTCTGGATGAAATTGTCAGCCTGGGGGATCTGCAAAGAAAATTCGAAGCATTCGGCTGGTACGTCGAGTGCTGTAACGGACATGATTTCAGTGCTTTGAAAGCTGTATTCAAGCGGTTCCAGAGCGTAACCGACAAACCCAAAGTGCTGATTGCCGATACCGTCAAAGGTAAGGGCGTTTCCTTCATGGAAGGCCCAGCCTCTCTGGAGGCAGGGCAGGGGCTTTACCAGTGGCACTCCGGTGCACCGGATGACGAAACTTTCCAGGCGGGCTATGCCGAAATTATTGAACATCTAAACAGCCAGTTATCGGCGTTCGGGCTGAAAAGTATTCAAACCGAAATCATCGAAAAAAGAGAGAAAAACCGTGTGCGCCTGAAAGATACGGCTGAAAAAGTCGTTAGCGCTTATGGTGAAGCGCTGGTGGATATCGGCAGGCAAAGAGAGGATATTGTCGTCCTGGATGCCGATCTGTCGGCTGATTGCGGCCTGCGGCCTTTTGAAAACACATTCCCGGAACGGTTTATCGAGTCTGGAATTGCCGAACAGGACATGGTTTCGGCCGCCGGTGGACTGGCACTCCAGGGGTTGTTGCCGATCGTCAATTCCTTCGGCGTTTTTCTGTCCTCGCGTGCCAATGAACAAATTTACAACAACACCACGGAAAAGACCAAGATTATCTATGTCTGCCATTACGCCGGACTCATACCGGCCGGGCCGGGGAAATCCCATCAGAGCCTGCGGGACATTTCGCTCTTTGGCGCCCTCCCGGATGTCACCATTCTGGAGCCCTGCAATGCGGTCGAAACGAGGGCGGCCCTGCAGTGGTGCGTCAACGAAGCCGACCACAGCTGTATGATTCGTCTTATCATTTCGCCATCTCCACGAACCATTACCTTGCCGAACGACTATAAATTCACTCCTGGGCAGGGTGCGGTTTTGCGAGACGGCACGGATGCGGTTCTTTTCGCATATGGGCCGGTCATGCTGAATGAAGCTTTGACCGCCGCCGAGATCTTGAAGGATAAGGGCTTCACGTTGAAAGTGGTAAACCTGCCCTGGCTCAACGCCGTCGACCATGATTGGCTCGCGGAAACGTTTGGAGATTGTCGCTATCTGTTTACGCTTGATAACCATGCGACTTATGGCGGTGCCGGCGATAATTTGCTCAATGCGTTGATGGTTTCCGGGGCGGTTCAGGGGCGTCGGCTCGAAAAATTCGGCATCGACGAGATCCCGGCCTGCGGAACACCGCCGGAGGCGTTGAAATACCACCAACTGGATGGAGAAAGTCTGGAGGGGCGCATCTTTGCCACCACCGGACGTGAAGGCGCATGACCACGTACCAACCGTACCTTCCGGGCCGGGGAACACACAACGGCATACCTGGTTCGGCGGTTGTAACTTAGAAGAATAGGAGATCAAAACATCAGTATGAACGCTAAAGGCCTGCTTTTGATTCCGGTTGAGAACCAGGTGCGTGAACTCGATCCCAAGCTGCTCCTGGCTTGCATCGCTGCGCAAAGGGGGTTTTCGTCCGTAATCGGATCGCGTCGCGAAATGGAAATGGGAATCGATGCTTTTCCGCGCGGGATCTATTTGTCAAAAAGCATGACGGTTCGCAGTCTGCTGTTTTTTCAGGCGGCTCACCGACTCGGCCACGAAATCGTAACCTGGGATGAAGAAGCGCTGGTGCATCTGCCACCCGAGACTTATTTCTCGCGCCGTCTGCATCCCTCCGCGATTCGTCATGTTTCCCATCTGTTTGCATGGGGTGACGCGAATGCGGATTTATGGCGGCAGTATCCGGATTTGCCACCCCATACACCGATCCATCCCACCGGCAATCCGCGGGGTGACTTGCTGCGTCCGGAGTTGCGCGACTTTTACCGGGAAGAAGCCCGGCAAATCGGAAAGCGCTATGGGAAATTCATCCTGATCAATACGAATTTCAATCACATCAATGCTTTAGGGCCCGACCTGAATCTGTTTCAACCGGTAAAAACGCCTGGTGAAACACCCCGGCTCGGTCGGGCCGCACGCGGGATGAGCCGGGTTTACGCCGAAGGGCTCAGGGCGCATAAAACAGCGGTTTTCGAGGACTTCAAGCGTATCATTCCCGAACTCGAAAAGGCCTTTCCCGAACATACGGTTGTGGTTCGCCCGCACCCGACTGAAAAACACGACGACTACCAGAAAATAGCTGCCGATTGCCGCCGGGTTGAAGTTACCAACGAGGGCAACGTGGTTCCCTGGTTGATGGCGGCCCGGGCTGTTATCCACAATGGATGCACGACGGGTGTCGAAGCCTATGTATTGGGCGTTCCCGCTATTTCCTACCGGGCCTCCATAAACGAAACATACGATAACGGTTTTTACCGGCTGAGCAATCAGAACCGCTACCAGACCTTAAGTT
>JAERRP010000536.1 GCA_016735415.1 Desulfobacterales bacterium
GGATCACCTCCACCCGGGGCTGACGCTGATTCAGCATATCAAGAACCGCTTTCGTATCGACCAGACCGAGGTTCCCGGCCACATTGATTTCATCCAGGATCACCACGTCATAACGCCCACTGGTCATAGCTTCCCGGGCGGCCGCGATCCCCTGGGCGGCCATGGCGCGATCTTCGGCCGTCGGTTGACCTTTTACGAATCGGCCCGTGCCGAATTGACGCACGCTGACCGGCGGCGTAATTTGGCGCAGAGCCTTGATCTCACTGTAATCGCCGTCTTTGAGGAACTGGATCAGGCTTACCCTGAGGCCGGCGCCGGCGGCGCGTAAACCGAGCCCCAGGGCCGCGGTGGTTTTGCCTTTACCGTCGCCGGTATAGATCTGGATGTATCCCTGCATGGCGTTGTTCAATCCCGTCGAAAGTCGTCGTTTGCCCGGCCGGTCAAGAGTCATCGCCGGTCCGCGTCGGCGATGGGTCCTCGGACAGGTTGTATTTGTCAGTATAACCCCGGGGCGTAATCATGAAATTCCGGTAGACCATGGTGGTGCTGTTGCCGATGAACAGGGTGGTCTGCATGTCGACGTCGGCTTCCGCTAAATCGGATAGGGTCGTTATGGCCACCCGCTGGTTGGAGCGCATGGCGCCGGTGACCACCCCTGCGGGCGTATGGGGGGACCGATACCGGCCGATGATTTCGCAGGCCCGGTTGAGGTTGTCCTGACGGCGCCGGCTGCGGGGGTTGTAAATCACGATGACGAAATCCGCCTCGGCCGCCGCCTCAAGCCGTTTGGCGATTGTGGACCAGGGCGTCAGCAGATCGCTCAGGCTGACGGCTGCGAAATCGTGGGTCAGGGGAGCGCCCAGCAGGGCGGCGCCGGCGGCCAGGGCCGGTATCCCCGGCACGACCTCGATGCCAAGTCCCTCTCCGGTCCTTTCCGCCGCGTGGGGCATCCGGATGGGAATTTCTTTGATACGACACAGTTCCAGAACAAGTCCGGCCATGGCATAGATGCCGGCATCGCCACTGGATATCATGGCACAGCTTTTACCGGCCAGGGCGGTTTCAAGCGCCGCCTGGGCGCGTTCGATTTCGCGGGTCATGCCGGTGCTGATGACGGTTTTGCCTTCAATCAGGGGACGAATCAGATCGATATAGGTGCGGTAACCGACAATGGCGTCCACCCGGGATAAAACGGACCGGGCCCGGGGGGACAGGTGGTCTGCGTCGCCCGGGCCTAAGCCGACGATATAAAGCATCGGCGCGCTATGGCCACGGTCACGTTGCGGGTCGTCTGTTTGGGCACGATCAGGTTTCCGTTCCTCGACGCCAGAAGGGCTGCTGCTTCGCATACGCTCGAAATTCCTATGTGTTTTTTAACGGTTGCAGATGGATTGGGGATGCCGGTGACATTCGCCAGCTGATCCCGCGAATAAAACGCCAGGGGCAGGTTTAAAGCGTCGGCGGCAGCCTGCAGACCCACCTCGTCGGCCTTGAGATCCACACTGGCAATTCCGGCCAGACTTTCCGGGGCCAAACCAAAACGCGCCAGGACCGTTTTCAGCAGTTCACGGATTTCCCGGCCGGGGGTGCCGCGATTGCACCCGATGCCTGCAAAAAGCGATGCCGGTCGCAATATCAGGACTTCAGGGGTGAGGTCAACGTGAATGTCATGCACCAGCACAGTCGGGCCACCATCAAGGCAAGCGCCGGCCGGCTTTTCCGCCTTCAGATCGATCGAACGCACCATTGCCTCCGGCAGCGCCCCCTGCAGACAGCCATAGGGATCGCATACGGCGATGGACTGGTGACGCAGCAGCGCGGCGCTGATCGTGCGGATGGCCTCGGGATTTTCGATGGCCAGGCCGCGTTCCCGGGCGATCAGATCGATGGCGGGGAGGCCCTGCAAATCCGTGGCGGTGGTAATCACCGGTTCGGCGCCCAGCAGTTCGGCAATTCGGTGGGTCAGCGCATTGGCCCCGCCCAGGTGGCCGGAAAGCAGACTGATCACATGACGGCCGGTTTCGTCCATGACCACCACGGCCGGATCCACGGTTTTGTGACGGATCAGATCGGCCAGGGTGCGCACGACGATGCCGGTGGCCATCACAAACACATGCGCATCGTAGCGCTCAAACTGCTGCACCACGGCATCCCGCAGACGTTCGAAAGACTCGGCCTGAAAGGCCGGGCGATGGACCGATGCGGCGACATACAACTGGCCCTTGTCCAGATATTGGTTCAGCCGGGCCCCCAGGACGGCGCCACCCTCGGTAAGGGCCCAGATCGCGATGGGTGCTGACAGGGAAGTCAATGGGACGGATGTTCCTTTCCGGCTCAGGGTTCCGGGTTGCGGCGGTAGCCATGGCTGAAAGCGGCGTCATACAGTTTGGAGCGCTGACGGAATTGTTCCAGACCGATATCCAGTACGCGGCCCACGATGATGACCGCCTGACGATCGACGTTGTGGTGCTTGAGTTCGGCGGCGATGGCATCAAGGGTCGTGTGGATAATCTTTTCCTCCGGCTGGCTGGCCCGGTAAACCACCGCGCAGGGGGCCTTTTCGCCATACGCCGGTTGAAGGATGGCGGCCACCTGGTCCGTCATGCCGGTACTCAGATAAATCGCCATGGTGGCCTGATGGGCCGCCAGGGATGCCAGCGATTCTTTTTCAGGAACCGGGGTGCGCCCTTCCAGGCGGGTGATAATCAAAGTCTGGGAAATTTCAGGCAGCGTATATTCGATTCCCATGGCCGCCGCCGCCGCAAAGGCCGCCGTTACCCCGGGAATCACCCGGTAGGGAATGGAGCGCCGGTTGAGTTCCGCCATCTGTTCGAAAATGGCGCCATAGAGGCTGGGGTCACCGGTGTGGAGTCTCACCACGCGCCGTCCTTCCAGCCATTCGCGTGCGATCGCGTCGATGATTTCAGGAAGGGTCAAACCGGCGCTGTTGATGGTTCGAGTCTTGGAATCGGCCCACTGCAATACCGCCTCCGGCACCAGGGAACCCGTGTAAATAATGAGATCGGCCTGCGCCAGGGCATTTCGTCCCTTGACGGTGATGAGTTCCGGGTCGCCCGGTCCGGCGCCCACGAATAAAACCGGGGAATGTGCGCTTGTCATGGCATGACCTTGAATCGGGTTAGTCGTTTCATGGTGTATTATTTTTCTGTCCGTGGCCCTTCCGGGCGTGGTCTCGGGAAGGATCGATATGTATTATTATTTAATATATTTCAGTTGCATATGGTCTTATATCTATTGTTAAGCCTTAACTTGATGCGACCCCCCGAACGATCCAGACCGGGTTGAGCGCTTCCATCCGGTCGCCGGTGGGCATGGGCCGGCTGCGGCTGATTTGAATCTGGGTCAGATCGGTTTGAAGTCCGCCCGCTTTCATCATCCTGACAGCGGTGTTCATACTGTCGAGCAGCACGGTATTGACCACCATGACGCCGTTGGCTTTCATCCGGTTGATAGCCTTCCGAAGCGTTGCGGCCAGGGCCTTGCCGCCGCCGCCCACAAAAATGCGATCCGGGTCCGGCAGTTCATCCAGCCCATCGGGTAACCTGGATCCAATCACATTGATATTATGAACTTTAAACCGAACACAATTGGACCGGATCTGGGCGGCGCGCTCCTTGTTTTTTTCAAGGGCATAGATTTGTCCCCCCGGAATCAGGCCGGCGGCCTCGATGGCAACGGCACCGCTGCCGGCCCCCAGATCCCAGAGGACCATCCCCTTTTTAAGCTGCAATTTGGACAGGGAAACGGCCCGCACTTCGCTTTTGGTGATCAGACCGCGTTCATGTTCCAGATCCTTCTCGGGTATCCCGAGATAGGGGCGTTC
>JAERRP010000247.1 GCA_016735415.1 Desulfobacterales bacterium
ACTTTGAGGGGCCGCTTGGCCGCAGAGCTTCGGTTCACTATACCGCCGGTTACAGTGCCGCTGAAAAAGGCCTCCTGATCGAAAATGCAGATGTAATGCCTATCTATTCTAACTTTCCGGAGCCCGTAATGTTCATTGTTCCGGCCGGGACTCTGCCGGCCGATCCAAACAGTTATCCTCACACTTACAGCAAGCTATTTCAATTCATTGGCGCCCGGGCGATACCTCCGGAAAAACCGGCATCCGTTTCCATGAAGGTGAAGCATTACCAAATTTTTGTCTTTTTTCGCGACCCGGTATCACCTTCGGCGAAATTGAAAGTTACGGTCTCGGATAATTCTGCCGACGCATATGGCTACCACAAATCTACCCGCTATCAGGATTTCGAGGGTTATCGCGTTGCTCAAATTCCAGGCCGTTTCGTTCTGTTTGGCAATGGTTCGTCAACGCCCCTGTACACCAAGGCGGTCTTTACGGCGGGGAAAGAAGTCGGGTTACTGCAACGCAGCCCAAAGATAGTTGGACTGTATAACATTAGCGGTCCTACTCCCTGAGGTGCCATGCAAAATATCGATCGCCTATTTGACGTCCCGCCTGACGCTATATAAACCACACCTTGCCGCTTCAGGCGTTCGCATCGAGCATAAAGGGCCGGCGACGAACGACGATAAGCAGAAATAATCCCGAGAGAAGCATGATCAGGGACGGTGGAATGGGGACCGGGGCTATTTGGATGCCGAAAAGTCCGGTATCAAAATCACCGGCGCCGACGCCGAAGATATTCGCATAGTAAGTAATGTCCGGTGTGCCGCTGAAATTGATGGATCCGGGCGATTCGATGGCGCCCAGCGTTTGGGTGGCTGTTGATATCGAGAGCCCAAGGAAATCGAAAGCCAGCGGCCCGTAACTGAGATCGCTTAAGGTGGCCTCGAACGAGCCGGGGGTGGCGCCAATGTCAAAACTGAACGTCAGCCCTTCAATGTCTGAAATATAGTCGGTGATTTCAAAAACCGGTGCCGCCAACCCCGCCGTTGATGTAAGAAAAACCAGCGATAAACATAAACCCAGCATCATGAAAGGTTTTCTTGAGCGAATCTTCATCGAGGTTCTCCTTGAGTCGTCCATTAATAGGATGATGAATGGGATTTGCATAACGAAAGGGGTCAAATCTACCTTTGACCTTTATTGAATACACTACAAACTTGCCACCCCCTCCACTAACCTGCTCACCTCTTCCTCCGTATTATAATGCCCCAGGCTGACCCGGGCTCTCCCCTCGTCTGTTACCTGAATACCAAGGGACTCCAGACAACGGGCCACATAAATTTCATAGCGTTTGTTCATTACCTGACCATTGGAATTAGCAACTCGGCTGAAAAGTCATCAGCCTTCAACTCTCTTGAATCGTTGCTCTTGCCATCATTTATAACCATATCTTTTTTACTGTCATTGAGCACGTGACCTGCTTCGTGAAAAAAAGAGAACCAAAACGGATCCTCTGATTTTCCTCTAAGATTCCATATAATCATAGCTTTCAAGGGCCCGATCCGCTTCGCGGTCAAAATCAATAACAACGCGTTATTAATAATTGTTTTGACATAATAAACGCGTTGTTATACTGATTTTCAGGAAATTTCACCCCATTAATGCACAGAAACAGGAGCTCATCGAAAATGATTCGCTTTGTCGGACACAAACTGGACCAATGGCTGAAGAACAAAATCCGAAAGCCGCTGGTTCTCAGGGGAGCCCGACAGGTCGGCAAAACATGGTTGGTTCGTGATTTTGCACACCGTCATGGTCTCTTTTTAATTGAACTGAACCTGGAACGTTTCCCCCACCTGGCGGATCTGTTTGCTGTGAATGATCCTGCCGAGATCTTGCAAAACATCGAGGCGGAGATATCCACAACGATCGATCCGGCCTCCGTGTTGCTTTTTCTGGATGAAATCCAAACGGTTCCTGAACTATTCGGCAAGCTCCGCTGGTTTAAAGAAGAGATGCCCGATCTCCCGGTGATCGCAGCCGGTTCCTTGCTGGAATTTGCACTGAGAGACTATCCCTACAGTATGCCGACGGGGCGGATCACCTATTTTTACCTGGAACAGATGTCTTTCTTTGAGTTTATTTTAGCTTCCGGAAACGAACCACTTTATCAAAAGCTGATTTCTTATGACCTGGGCCAGAACATCCCCCGCCCCTTGCATCAAAAATGCCTGGAATACTATTACCATTACTGCCTGGTTGGTGGGATGCCGGAAGTGGTTCAGGAGTGGGTGGAAAACCAGGACCCGACAGCGTGTCTCAAATTGCAGCAGGATTTGCTGGCCACCTACCGCGATGATTTCCATAAATACGGCGGTGAGATGGATGCGCGCCTGCTGGCCGACATTATGCTGTCCGTGTCCAGGCAGCTTGGAAACAAATTCATGTACAGCCGCGTGGATCCGTCCCTTAAAATCTTGCCGGTGAAAAAAGCGTTCTCCTTGTTGTGCCAGGCAAAAGTATGTTCAAAGGTGCTGCACACCACCGGAAACGGGTTGCCCCTCGGCGCGGAATCCAATCCAAAATTTTTTAAAGCCTTGATGCTCGATATCGGTCTGGTTTCCACCCAATTGGGCCTGTCCGCCATCAAACGTCCGGAGCAACGCGATCTCTTTTTTTCGAACAAAGGGGGACTGGCCGAGCAGTTTGTCGGACAGCAGCTTCGTGCGGCACAAACCCCGGCCATGGACCCGCAACTGTTTTACTGGCAGCGGACTGGAGGGCGCCTGGGTGAAATTGATTATATCATTCAACATGGGAGCCGTGTCGTTCCCGTGGAAGTGAAATCCGGACCGGCCGGCAAAATGAAATCCCTGCATCAATTCATGGCCGAAAAAAAACTCAGCCTGGCCGTCCGCTGCAACTTGAACCTGCCTTCCGTGGAAAAGATCCGTGTAAAAACGACCTTGGGACAACCGGTTGTTTATCACCTGGTTTCAATCCCGATATATTTATCGGAACACCTTCCCCGCCTCATTGAGCAGGTAATCGGGAAGGGGACAGGGGTCAAACCCTGAACAGGGTTACACAACATATCGACTTTCTTTTTGTAAGTATCTATTTTCCCAAAGCTTTATCCGAAAACCATTGGTTACGTAAATTGCACCCTCGGCTCAAGGGCCAAAGGAAATTGTCGCGAGCCATCTTCCCGCCGCCCGGATCTCAACCCCACCGGGAAATGTTTTTTCCCTTTTCAGATCTTTAACGAGCTGTACTTTTTTTATACCTGAGAAATATTTCCCGAAGTGAACGAATTTGGCGGAGGCCTGATCGTCTACCAGCTTCACCTCCAAAAACATGAAAGGTGTATCGTTTTTTACAACTAGAAAATCGATCTCTTTGACGGGATTCACATGTTGAATTAAAGGACCAGCGCCAACGCGCGCCATCCCCAACGGGTACTTATTGTGCCTGCTTTCCCACCGGTGGATGGGACCGGTTGGCGCCAAGATCATTCTTGACAACCAT
>JAERRP010000919.1 GCA_016735415.1 Desulfobacterales bacterium
GCACCGGTTATTGAACCCGAGTTTTCATCCGTCTACATGCAGAACCTACCCAAAAAGGCGACCAGGAATATTGTTCTGCGCTATATCGATCCGCTTCTGCAGCGTTTTGGGAAAGGATAGCCGGGACGACCAGTTCAAGCAACGATTTTAGCGCCGGCCGTAATGGGCTCTGGTCATAAAGGAGAGGGGCTTGCACCTTAAAAAAAGAATTCTGGTAACCGGCGGGGCCGGTTTCATCGGGTCGCATCTGTGTGAATACCTGCTGCAGAGGGGCCGGGAAGTTATTTGCCTGGACAATTTTTTTACCGGCAGCAAGCAAAACATTCTGCCCCTGCACGACAACCCCTATTTTGAAGTTTTGCGGCACGATATCACGTTCCCTCTCTATGTCGAGATCGATGAGATTTTCAACCTGGCATGTCCGGCCTCCCCCATTCACTATCAGAACGATCCGGTTCAAACCACCAAGGTCAATGTCCACGGGGCCATCAACATGCTGGGATTGGCCAAGCGTCTGAAGATCAGGATCTTGCAGGCCTCGACCTCCGAAGTCTACGGCGACCCCCACATGCATCCCCAGAGGGAAGACTATTGGGGCAACGTCAACTGCATCGGTCCGCGTTCCTGCTATGACGAAGGTAAACGTTGCGCCGAAACCCTGTTTTTCGATTATCACCGCCAGCAACGCCTTGAGATCAAAATTGCACGGATCTTCAACACCTATGGTCCCAGCATGCATCCCAACGACGGACGGGTGGTTTCGAATTTTATTTGTCGGGCGCTGCGGGATCTACCCTTGGAAATCCACGGCGACGGCACTCAGACCCGCTCTTTTTGCTATATCAGCGATATGGTCGAAGGACTGGCAAAGCTGATGGACAGTCCGGATTCGATCACCGGTCCCATGAACCTTGGCAATCCTCGCGAATTTACGATTTCCGAGCTGGCGGAAAAAGTGATTGAGTTGACCAATTCCAAATCCGAAGTGACGTTTGGGCCCTTGCCCACCGATGATCCTAAGCAGAGAAAACCAGACATCCATTACGCCCGGTCGGCAATCAACTGGCAGCCCCAGGTCCAACTTGAAGAAGGATTGATTAAAACCATTGCATATTTTGATAAACTCCTTGCCGAAATTGATTAAAAAAAGTGTTAAACGCCTGTCGATCAGACAGATTCAGGCGCTGGGCACAGTTGTCGGTGGCCTCCTTTATATTTTGCTTTCAGCGCGGCGGCAGATTGCACGGCAAAACCTCAAGTTCTCCCATCTGACCCGGTCAATACACCCATCCCGTAATTTCATGCATAAGGTTTTTCATCATTTCGGAACAACGCTGGTTGAAATGGTGCAAATGTCTGTCCTTACGCGCGAGGAGTGTTTAGGTCGGATATGGGTCCAAGGTGAAGAGTATCTGACAAAAGCGTTAATGGAGGGGAAGGGCGTTATATTCATTTCCGCGCACATCGGCAACTGGGAATCCGCCCTGCAATTCTATCCGCTTTATTTTCAAAAACCCGTCCTGGCGGTGGTCAAACCTTTCAAAAATTTCTTTGTCAATCAATGGATGCATACGTTTCGTTCCCGTTTCGGCAATCAACTCATTTACACCAAAGGGGCTCTGGGAGAGATGATCCAAACACTTCGCCGCGGTGGTGCAATCGGCATCATGATTGACATGAACCGGCAAAAACAAGGCATTCCCGTCAAATTCCTGAGACATGATGTCACCGTTACGCCGGCGGCCGCCATGCTGGCATTACGCTGTAAAAGCCCCGTGATTCCGATCCTCTGTCACCGTGATCCGGAGGGCCGCCAGATATTCAAGATAGAGCCCCCTATCCCCATGCGTCGCTCCGGAGACCTTCGCAGCGATCTGCAATTCAACACCCAGCTCATGACCGATGTGGTCGAAAAGGCCGTTTGTCGGCATCCGGACCAGTGGTACTGGATGCAGAAGCGCTGGAAAACGTTTTATCCGGAGCTTTATCCAGAGTATTTTTCCGCCCGCCAGAAGCGAAAGCAAAAGAAGTTAAGCCCAAGAGGCGTACGGTAGGGCGAGGTAAATACCGGCCCGTATCGGATGGGGACCGGCGCTGGCGGTGGAAGCGTTGTGGGAACCCAAACAGAATTCGTTCTTGATCGATCAGGATGAGATGAAGCCTGGTCGCGTATCATTGGTTTTGCGGTTTCCAAGGACCTGCGGCCGGTTCAGGAAATACCAGAAAGCGTCGTCCCAGAAAATTGATAATAAACAATGAAACGGTGGCAATCAGTTTTGAGAGCAACGGATTTACGTTGAATTCTAAAAAAGTTTTGGTAATCAACAGATCGAAAGTGCCTGCCAATACAACCAGAATGATATAAACACCCATTTCTGTTCCCGCCGGCCAGCGTGCCTTGTGTCGAAAAAGAATGGCAATGCAAAGGGCATAGTTCGCTATCGCCGCGATTATGAAAGCAGATGGCACCGCTATGTCGACCGAGACATCGACCGCCATCAATGTCAGGAAGCCGGCCATATTGATCACGGCAGCCGCGCCGCCAATGAAAAAATACAGCAACAACTGTATCGGCAAGGGGGCTTTGTGTGCATTGTAGCGGAAGATACAGAAAAGAGCCCGTAATCCATCTTTGACACCGATTTTTTTACCTTCCGCATATGTCCGGCCATAATAGGAAATTCCCATTTCGTAGATCCGCAGACGCATTTGGGAAATTTTGGCAACGATTTCAGGTTCGAAGCCGAAACGGTTTTCTTTAATGTCAATACTTTGAATCACATCGCGGCGAAAAACCTTGTAGCAGGTTTCCATGTCGGTCAGATTCAGGTCCGTAAACATGTTGGAAAGAAAGGTCAGAAAACGGTTTCCCAGCGCGTGCCAGAAAAAAAGAACGCGATGCGTACCTGACGACAGGAACCGGGATCCCAAAACCACATCGGCCTGATCATTGATAAGCGGCTCAATTAATTTTTTCAAATCTTGGGGATCATACTCTAAATCGGCATCCTGGACGGCGACAAAATCGCCGCTGGCGATGGAAAAACCGGATCGAAGGGCAGCGCCTTTGCCCATATTTTTCTCGTGATGGAGTAGCTTGATCTCCGGATGAATTGCTTCTAATTCTCTGGCAATCACATAGCTGTTGTCACTGGAACAATCGTCTACAATAATCAACTCTAATTCGAGCGCATTCTCGGCTATATCCAGAACGCGATCGATGCATCGTTTCAATGTGTGTTCTTCATTATAACAGGGGATGACAACGCTTAAGGTCTTAACCGAATTATCGGGAGAACCAGCCATTGAATTTCCGATTATCATTTTCCAGCTCATTTCTTAGTTGATGTGTGCCGGGCACGGCGCGTATTTTCAAGGGTGCGTTGAGCTTACCCTTTGTTTTAAAGCTCATCAAGTCCCAAACTCGCCTTGACGACACCCGCTAAAATTCAACATGCCACCGATCTGAAAAGGAATGCTTGACAGCAATGGACAGATCCTCCTATAGTGGCAACTGGTATTACCAGAAGCCACAAGAGGAACCCATGCAGGAATTACTCGCACCCCTTCAGAACCCAAGCCTGAAAGACGTATTTATTGAACGATTTGAAGAACTAATATTATCCGGCCAGCTCAAAATCGGTCAAAAACTGCCTTCAGAACGTGAACTGGCCCTCCAACTCGGTGTCAGTCGGCCTGTGGTCCACAATGGACTGGTTGACCTGGAGGCCAAAGGCTTGGTCACGCTGATTCCCCGTGTGGGCGCTGTGGTCAACGATTATCGGCGGGAAGGCTCTCTGGCCCTGCTGAACTCCCTGGTGACTTATCAGAAAGGACGCCTGGAAACGGAACTCCAAACCAGTCTGTTGGATGTGCGCCGGATTTTCGAGGTGGAAACCGCCCGTCTGGCCGCCCTTCATCGGGAAGATGCACACCTTAATGCCTTGCAGGAAGTGCTTGAGGAAGAAATGCAGATCCGGCGGGAAGCTGTCGCACGAATCGCCGCTCTCGACTTCCGGTTCCATCATCTGCTGACCCTTGCGTCCGGGAACCGGATTTACCCCCTGCTGATAAACTCCTTCAAGCCGGTCTATTTGAACCTGGTCGCTCAATTTTTTCAAAACCCGGCCGTCGTTAAAACCGTGCATGCGTTTCATCGCAAGTTGTTTCAGGCCATCGACAACCGTGATGAGGCCGCGGCTGTCGCGGTCATGCAGCGCATGCTTTTGCACGGTGCTGATCACCTTCAGAAGGTGTCCCGAACAGAGTGATTTGAAGCGAGGAGGTACACCATGACCACTGCCGTACAACATCAGGAAATACCCCCTTTAAAAACGCCCCGGCAAATGTCGCCGCGAATTCAATGGCTGAGGGACTATTACTTCCAGGGCGCCGATCGAAAATGGAACAACCAGTTCCTGGCATGGTCCACCGGCACGCCCTGGGATGTGCAGTTTAACGAAATGACCTTCTATATCGTCCCGGAGACCTATGCCCTCATGCAGACCTTGCGCGGCTCTTTCCGGCAGGCGGCCCGCGACATCGATCTGCCGCATGCTTTCTGGTCCTGGTCGCTGCCCGAACGACGGGCCTGGTTCGTCAAAGAAGTCATGGTGCATCGCGTGCCCTGTGAAATCCTGCCGGGCGACCTGCTGGCGGGAGCCCGCTTCAATCTGCAGACTTCCCTGTGCCTCACCGAAAAAGAACAGAAGACCTTCGATGATGCCCTCCTGGGCAAAAACGGCGCCCGGGCCCGCATGAAATGGTTTCACGATCACGGGTACGGCAACACCGGCGCCACCAGCGGTCACCTCGTACCGGACCACGCCATGGCCCTTCAAAACGGCTGGCGGGGGATTCACGGCGACTTGTCGAAACGCTATGAGAACCTCAAGCGGATCGACCAGGAAGGCCCCCGGGGCGCCCAGTTGAAGGCCATGATGACGGCGGCCACCATGCCGCGGGAGCTGGCGGCGGCCTACAGCGATCTCTGCATCCGTATGGCGGATGCCGCCGACGACGAGAAGCGGCGGCAGGAACTGCGCCGGATGGCGGACAACCTGAAGCGCGTTCCCTGGGAGCCGCCCCGTAATTTCTGGGAAGCTATACAGGCCCTGTGGCTTAACCACATGCTGATCATGAGCGACGAGAACTATCCCGGCCCTGGCGTTTCCTTCGGCCGCATCGACCAGTACCTGCTGCCCTACTGGGAAGCCTCCCTCAGGGAGGGCATGGACCGTGAATTCGGCAAAGAGATCCTGAAATGCTTCTCGATCCACTGCAACACCGTTTACGACGCCATGATCCGCAACGGCCGCCAGGGCATCACCTCGGGCTTCGGTCAGCTCATCACCCTGTCGGGCATGGGGTTCGAAGGAAAGGATATGACCAACGATCTGACCTACGCCATCCTTGAGGTCATCGACGACCTGTCGCCCATCCTGGAGCCCAAACCCAATGTACGGCTGCACCGCGGCACACCTCCGGCGCTTCTGGACAAGGTCGTGGCCATGATTTCCGACAGCCAGGGCGCGCCCTTCCTGCTTAATTTCGACGAGCGCTCCATGGCTGGTATGATGCGCGAAGCCGAACGGGCCGGCTGCCGCCACCTGATCCGTTCCGACAACGTCCATGACTACGCCCCGGTAGGATGCCTGGAAAACACCATGGTGGGAAACGACCGCTCAGGAACCGTGGACAACAACCTCAATCTGTTGAAAGCGGTGGAACTG
>JAERRP010000777.1 GCA_016735415.1 Desulfobacterales bacterium
GTTTCCGCAGGCCGGGGTCCGAAAGCGAGACGAATGCCAGCCGATAAAGGCCTGCCATGATGGAACCGGCATTACAGATCAAATTCGAGCGCCAGGGGAAGATGCTGGCCAACCGGGTGGAAAAGCGTTTCAATCATCTGCGCAAACGCTTTGCGCGTCAGAACATCGAGGTTTTCCGGCTCTACGATTGGGATATCCCCGAAATCCGGGCCGTGGTGGACTGGTACGACGGCCACCTGGTGATCGGCGAATATACACGCCAGCAGTCGGTGGCGGAATGGCTGCCCCGGATGGGAACCACGGTGGCCGCAGCTCTGGGCGTACCCGCGGAAAAGGTTCATCTCAAAGAGCGGCGGGCCGGCCGGCAGGGCGGCCGGCGCTATGCGCGGATCGACCACACCAACCGTAAAATCATCGTGTCCGAACGGGATCTGCGTTTTTTTGTCAACCCCTGCGACTTCGTGGATACGGGGCTTTTTTCCGATTTTCGAGGATTTCCAGCGCCACGAGCCCGCCGATCAGAACCTGGATTCGGGACATCAATTGGTATTTCAGCGTATTATTTCAGGAAGATAGTTGCCGGGCCGCCCAGGCCAAGGCGGCGTAGCGGGCGGCCTTGCCCGCGGCCACCAAGAGGGTGAAACGCCACAGGGGCACCTTCAGCAAGCCACCCACGAAACACAAGGGATCACCCACGAACGGCACCCAGGCCATCAGCAGAGACCAACTGCCCCAGCGGTCATACCAGCGTTCGGCCCGCCGCCGTTCGGCCTCGCCGATCTTCAGCCAGCGCCGGATGATACAGGTGCCGCCCCACATCCCGCGGGCCCAGGTGGTGATGGCCCCCAGGGTGTTGCCGAGGGTGCCAATGCCCACCGCGGCAGCCGGGTCTACCCGGTTGATTATCAGCGCCACCAGCAGCCATTCGGAGGCTATGGGCAAAACGGTCGCCGCCAGAAAACTGACGACCAGGAGGGCCGGAAGGCCCCAGTCGATGAGAAGGGTTTCCATGTCAGGCGGGTCATTATCGGGTGTTCGTCCGGCCTGTCAATCCCCCAATGATAATGGCCTGTGTGGGCGGATCAGTCTTCCACGTAATAGCCGTATTCTCTGGCATTGACATTGTGGCGTTTTTCCCACCTGAGGGTCGAAGAGGGCGTGGGACCGTAATCATGGCCCGGCCAGACCACGGTGTCCTCGGGCAATTCCATCAGGCGGCGGATGGAGGCCCCCAGGGTGGGGCGATCGCCGCCCGGGAGGTCGGTGCGGCCGCTGTCGCCCACGAACAGGGTGTCGCCCGTGAAGAGGTTGCCGTCCGCATACAGGCAGATACCGCCGGGCGTGTGACCGGGTGTATGGATGACCTTGAAGGTGATTTCGCCCACCTGAATCTTGTCTTCATCGGACAGGCGGACGTCTGCCCGGGGGTAGCCTTCGGTATCGAGCGCATGGATTATGATGCGCGCCCCGGTTTGCGCTTTCAGGGCGGCGTTGCCGGCCGTATGGTCGCCGTGAGCGTGGGTGTTGACGATGGTGTCGATGGCCAGGTCCTCTTCGGCTGCGGCCGCTACGATCCGCGCCACATCATCCCCGGGATCGATCACCAGCGCCTTATGAGTCTTTTCACATCCGATCAGGTAGCAGAAATTGTCCATGGTACCGACGGCGAGCTGTCTGATGATCATCGATGCCTCCATTTTGCTATTTTATCGATTTTGCTTTAAAGAGAGCATGCGCCCAGATGCGCGATGTTGCACGGATTCAATTAAAATAATTCGGCCAGGGGTGCAACCCGCGGCCCTAACAGCCCTGCCCGGCGCAATCGGTTCCCCGGCGGTGGAAAAGAAGGGATATCAGGAACATGGTACCGCCGCCCCAGCGCAAATTTTCCCGCCGGTGCAGTGCGCGGCACCAGCGGTGCGTTGCCCTGGCCATCCGTGGTTTGGCCCTGCTGGCGCTCATGACGCTGCCCGCCTGCAGCCGGATGGTTTCCAACGCCGCTAACAATATGGCCGAAAATCTCGCCCATGCGATTGCCAACAATGATGACCCGGCCACGGTCAAGGCCGGCGCTCCGGCCTATCTTCTGATGCTGGACGGCATGGTGTACCGCGATCCGGAAAATGAAGCGTTGCTGCTCCAGGCCGCCACCCTTTACAATAGTTACGGCGCGGCGTTTGTCGATGATCCGGTGCGGGCCCGCAAACTCTCGCAACGGGCCCTCGACTACGCGACGCGTGCCCTGTGCGCCCACGATTTGGACGATTGTCATCTGCGGCAGGCCGAATTCGAATTGTTTGAAGCCCGCATCAACCGGGTCGAAAAACCGGAGGTGCCGGTGTTCTACACATGGGGGGCGGCCTGGGCCGGCTGGATCCAGGTCCACCGGGACGACCTCGTGGCCGTGGCCGAGCTCTCCCGGGTGGAAGCGATCATGCAGCGGATTGCCGCTCTGGACGAAGGCTACCGGCAGGGCAGCGTTCACCTGTACCTGGGAACCTTTGCCATTCTGGTGCCCCCGGCCCTGGGGGGGCAACCCGAGGTGGCCCGGGAGCATTTTGAGCGCGCCATCGAACTGTCCGCCGGCGAGAATCTCATGGCCAAGGTGGTTTATGCCCGACAATATGCCCGTATGGTTTACGACCGCCCGCTCCATGATCGCCTGCTGACGGAAGTCCTGGCGGCCGATCCCGACGTGCCCGAACTGGTCCTCCAGAATACCCTGGCCCAGGAGCAGGCCCGGGGATTGCTGGCAACGGCCGGGGATTATTTTTAACGCCGTGGCCACTTTGAGGCGGTTTGCCACCCACAACCGTGGTGTTAGGTTCAGGGGTGCGATTCGACTAATCTTTGCAACGACCGAAACACAAGGGAATATAAATGGCGGGTAAATATTTTTTACGATTGATGGCGATTGTCCTGGTGATGGCGATATCGGTGCCGGCTCAGGCCGTGGTGCTCAAGATCGCCACCCTGTCACCGGACGGATCCAGCTGGATGCGCAAGATGCGCGAAGGGGCCGAGAAGGTCGCCCAGGCCACCGACCAACGTGTGCGCTTCAAATTTTATCCGGGCGGGGTCATGGGCAACAACATGGCGGTATTGCGCAAGATCCGCGTGGGCCAGCTCCAGGGTGGCGCCTTTTCAGGGGGTATCCTGTCCGGCTATTACAGCGATGTTCAGGTTTACAGCCTGCCGATGATATTCAAGTCCCTCGATGAAGTCGATTATGTGCGCAAACGCATGGATCCGATCATCATCGAGGGGCTGGCGGAAAACGGTTTTGTCAGCTTCGGCCTGGCCGACGGGGGTTTTGCCTATGTCATGTCCAGCGAGCCGGTGGATAACGTCGATGCCCTGAAAGAGTTAAAGGTCTGGGTTCCGGCCCATGACAAGATGGTCATGAGGGCCATGAAAGGGTTCGGCATCAACCCGATTTCGCTGCCGATTGCCGATGTGCGCACCGGGTTGCAGACCGGTTTGATCGATACCGTGGCGATTTCACCGGTCGGGGCGATCGTGCTGCAATGGCACACCCAGGTAAAATATCTCACGAAACTGCCCCTCGTCTATCTCTACGGTATTCTGGCCGTGGAACGGAAGGCCTTTGCCAGAATCGCCCCGGCCGACCAGGCCGTGGTTCACCGGATCATGGGCCAGGTCTGGCGCGAGATGGACACCATGAACCGCCGGGACAACGCCAAGGCCCTGGAGGCCCTCCAGGCCCAGGGGATCAAGTTTGTCGAGCCTTCTCCCGAAGCCAGTGCGGACTGGTACAAGCGGACGGATGCCATCAACCGAAAAATCATTGACGCCGGGCTTATCAGCCCCGCCGTCATCGACAAGCTGGAAGGCCATCTGAATGACTACCGATCCCGACTGGCCCGCGAAAGCCAATGACCCTGCCGTCCCATCCCGCCTGATGCGGATGCTCCACCTCATACACCGGGTGGAGGATCTGCTGATTGCCGTCCTGCTCACGACCACCATGGGGCTGGCCCTGTTCCAGATCGTTGCGCGCAACGTGATGGGCACGGGGCTTGTCTGGGGTGACATTCTGATTCGTATTCTGGTGCTCTGGCTCGGCATGGCCGGGGCCATGGCCGCCACGCGGCAGCGCAAGCATATCAGCATCGATCTGCTGAGGCGTTTTCTTTCCCCCGGTCTGCGGCGGGTGGCAGACAGCCTGTGCGTGTTTTTTGCTGCGTGGGTCTGCCTGGTAG
>JAERRP010000847.1 GCA_016735415.1 Desulfobacterales bacterium
GATGGCTTTCACTAGCGGCAAAAACAGGTATGACGCTCCGGCAGGTATCGCACCGGAGGCGCGCCAGGGGCAGGTCAGTTTCCGTAAACGACAGCCGGCAACCAGACCACCAACTGCGGCCAGATGGCTATGAGGACCAGTCCGGTCAGCTGCAGAATGATAAAGGGAATAACCCCCTTGTAAATATCGATCAGTTCGACACCCGGAGGGCACACCCCTTTAAGGTAAAAAAGCGCGAACCCCACCGGCGGCGTTAAAAAGGACGTCTGCAGGGTAACAGCGATCAAGACAACGAACCACAGCAGTTCCGGATTCGAAATGACACCATAGCCATCGACGTCAAAGCCCAGCGACGAGACCACCGGTGCGATCAATGGCAGAACGATCAGGGTAATCTCGATCCAGTCCAGAAAGAAACCCAGCAGAAAGACCGCGCCAAGAATAACAGCCATCACGCCGTAGGGACCAAACGGAATGCCGGTAAGCGCGCGCTCGATAAACTCGTCCCCGCCGAGCATGCGGAGCACAAGGGCAAACGTCGTGGCCCCCAGAAAAATGGCAAAAATGTAGGCGGTGGTATTGAAACACCCCTTCATGACCTCCACGATCACCTTGAAGTTGAGCTTTCGGTTGCAGGCGGCCAGGATGGTGGCGCCCAACGCCCCGACCCCGCTGGCTTCCGTCGGGGTCGTGATGCCGGCAAAGATAGAACCGAGGACCGCCACAATCAAAATGGCTGGCGGCATGATCGTCCTCAACACGTCCAGTACCATGCGCCAGTCAACCGGGCGCCTGTCCGGGTCGATCGGGGCGGCGTCCGGTTTGATCCAACAGAAGATCAAAATAAAGCTGATATATAACGCCCCCAGAATCGCACCGGGCAATACGGCGCCCATGAACAGATCCCCGACGGAAAGTCCCAGCTGGTCGGCCATGATGACCAGCATGATGCTAGGCGGAATCAATATGCCGAGGGTCCCCGAGCTGGCGATCGTCCCCAGGGCCAAGGTTTTGGAGTAACCCTGCTGATTCATGGCCGGCAGGGAAAGCAATCCCAGAAGCACCACAGACGCGCCGATGATGCCCGTCGAGGCGGCCAGGATAATGCCGATCAGGGGAACCGTTATCGCCAGGCCGCCGTGGACCTTGCCGAACAGCTCCTGCATCGATTTCATCATCTTTTCGGCAATGCCGGATCGATCCAGCATCAACCCCATGAAAATAAACATGGGCAGTGCCACCAGCACCCAGTTATCCATGTATTTGTAGATGCGGTTGACCGACATCCCGAGGGTGAGGTAGTCGAGCCCGATCATGGTGTTGAACCAGGTGTCGGCAATGATGGCGATAAATGTGAAAATGACGGCGACGCCTCCCAGTACCCAGGCGACCGGGAAGCCCGTGAAAAGGAGACCGATAAAGGAGAGAAACATGGCGATGACAAGATAGTCGTTGATTTCCATCGAGACGTTATCCTTTCCTCAGGGAGGTGACAATACGGACCGCCCGCGACACCGTGGCAATAATCAGCAGTCCGAAACTCACCGGCACCACCCCCTTGATCGCCCACCTGAACGGCAGCCCCAGAGGCGCATCCGAACTCTCATTGACACGAAACGATTCGTAAACGAAATCCAGGCTCTGGTGGAAAATGATAAACAGAAAGGGCAACAGCAGAAAAATGATGCCGAACAGATCCCATCTTTTTTTCCACAGCGACGATAGTCGGGAATAGAAGATATCCACCCGGATATGGGTGTCGGTGACCTGAGCATAGGAGGCCCCGAACATGATGCCGATGCCGTACAGATGCCATTGCAGCTCCTCCAGGGTGACCATCCCGTGGCCGAAGCCGTATCGCAGGACCACCTGCAGGATAATCACCACGATCAGGATCCCGTTGCCCCACATGACAACGTGACCGATCCCCAGAATAAAGTTGTCGAGGGTGTCGCAAAACCGATTGGACGGTTGGTTCGTCTCTGACGCCATGTTGACTGTCTCCGATTGATCAGGGATTTGGCATTGTCCCTCCAGCCTAAACCCCCCTTTGATTTAACCGCCTGAAGCCAATTCCCGACCTGGCCCGCCGCACACACGACCGATCCTCTTGTCAGAGGGGCCGTCGCCCGCCGCCGCTTGTTTGCGAGGGCGCGTTTCCCCGTTCTCCAACCGGCACCTTCGGCCGCATGTGCGCGATCAATGCCTGATAATCCTGCGGCTAAACGGGCAAAATGACAACCACCGGGCATTTTATCGCCGGGTTGATACTACGG
Source organism: Desulfobacterales bacterium (assembly GCA_016735415.1). The sequence continues at coordinate 2,277 of JAERRP010000847.1, forward strand.
CGCGAAGACCGCCGCAAACCGGCAGGCCTTCGCGCATTTTCATTAAACCATCCTACTTGTCCAGGCCGCGCGGCAGAAACGCGTAGTTTTCCCACAGGTTGTAGTTTCCTCGGAAGGCGCTCAGGTCTTCCCATGATTTCTTGAACATGGGACTTTCGGCCGACAGTTCATCGGCGACTTCCAGCCAGGCTTTTTCAAAGGCGGCCAGAAGCTCTTTGGAATAATACAGATTCTGCACGCCGTGTTTTTCAACATTTTCTTTCATCGCATTGGCCTGAATGGATTCCGTGTAGGCGTAGGCATCCAGGGTGGCCGCCTTGCAGAGAACTTCTAGAACCATCTGCTGGTGCTTGCTCATCGCGTTCCAGGTGTCTTTGTTGATAAGGAGCTCGAAAAGGGTGGCCTGCTGGTGCCATCCGGGGAAATAATTGTATTTGGCGATTTTGTAGAAACCCAGCCGGGCATCGATGGCCGGCATGGAGAATTCAGTGGCGTCGATCGCGTTCTTTTCCAGGGCCGGGAAAATTTCGCCGCCGGGAATCAGGCTGACCGACGCGCCCAGTTTCTGGAGGACCTTGCCCCCCAGGCCGTAATAGCGGATTTTGAGGCCTTTCAAGTCGTCCACCGAGTTGATCGGCTTCTTGAACCATCCGCCGGTTTCCGGGGCGATGATGCCGCAGGGAATCACATGGACGTTATAACCGTTGGTGTCATACATTTCCTGATAGAGTTTTCGGCCGTTGCCATGATACATCCAGGCTAGGAATTCACCGGCTTCAGGACCGAAAGGAACCGTTGAGAAAATCGAGGATCCCGGCATTTTGCCTTCCCAGTACCCGGAAATGCTGTACCCGGCATTGACCTTGCCTTTGGAGACCGCATCGAGGATTTCAAACGGTGCAACCAGTTTGCCCGGCTCATACACCTTCATCTTCAGACTGCCGTTACTGAGGGTCTGGATGCGTTCCGCGACCCAGGTGGTGGTCGTTCCCAGCCCGGGAAGCGCGGAAGAATAGGTGCTCGGCAATTTCAATAGAACGGGTTTTTCCTTTTCCGCAAAAACCGGACTGCTGACGGATACGACCAGAAATGTAACGGCTAACAGGTAAACAAATGCCCGCGTAACGCTTCTCATAACGACCTCCCTCTTTAGGTTAATGTTTCCCAGTGCATTGGGATTATCATGGCCAGCAGCGGTTCGTGATCACCGGCTGGAACAAACACGTCTGTTTATGGTCGCGCAACCCTGTCAACTGTGCCGGGGTCCCCGGGCGCCGTAAGGTCAACGCCGAAAAACGCCCCGGCAAACCGGGAGAACCCAAACATGATCAGGTTGGCGGCGTCCATGGCCGCCGGCGGGGACACGGCCATGTCAAAACGAACCCTCAGGTTGAAATAATGGATGCCATTCCCTTTCCCTGTCCGGTGCTCCGGATCAAAAACCGGCGCCTGATCAACCCGGCCCGAGCAATGCTTCGGGCCGGAATGGCCGTCCTGCCAGAAGATATTCCCGACCACACCGGTTTTTCTTTCCGTTGCCAGCATCCGGTCGGTTATCCGGCGGCAAAATAAAAATGGGGCCCGGAACAGACGCCTGTTGATGTCGTCGTATTGTTCGATGGTCGTGGGCGCCGTGGTGTGGACCAGCGGGGGGATGTTGGCAAAATAGCGGATGTTGCCTATTTTGGCGGCCTCGGAAACTGCATGTTCGATCTGGCTGTCATTAGTCGAATCGGCTTTCAGGTAGATCATCTGGCCACCCATTGCGCGGGCGATCTGCTGGGTCATCTTACCCTCCCGATCGTTCGCATCCAGGCCGACCGTCATCAGGTTGTTGGCCGCCGCCGCAATCGCGGTGGCCCGGCCGATGCCGCTCGCCGCGCTGGTGACGATGCATACGTTGTCGGGGTTGAACGCATGATCGTCGAAAAAAAGAATTTTCTCGCTGTCGATCTTGTCGAATTGCCGGTCAATCTTTTTTCGCATCCCAATTTATACCCCGTCGCGGTTAATACGCCGTCCCTTATGGACAGCAACTTTAATGCCAATTGCTTTTCTACAACAGGAATGCCATGCTGCGGTTCGCCGCATGGCTGTGACGGCATTGACGGCGGTGACGGCGAAGGGCGGACCAGGGGTTGTTGTTTTTGTCTCGGGAGTTGAAAAACCGCTTGCGTTCACGCCCAAAACATGTATCAAATGTTCTACATGTTCCGACCCTGATACAGAGAGACTCCTCGATGAAAACCAACAAATCCAAATCCAACACACCAGAACTCGTCCTGGCCCTGACCCGGGATCTGGACCGCTTCAATCTCATCTTCAACAGTATTTACGACGGCGCCATGGTTACCGACCGCAATGGTATCATCACGCATTTCAACCACCCGTACTGCAAGTTTCTGGGAATCAATGCGGAATCGGCGATCGGCAAACACTGCAGCGAAATCGTGGAAAACTCCCGCATGCATATCGTTGCCAAAACCGGAAAACCCGAGATCAACCGCACCCAGAAAATCATGGGGCAGGAAATGATCGTCCAGCGCATTCCAATCCGCAAGGACGGCAGGATCGCCGCCGTGTACGGTCAGGTCATATTCAAAAATATCAAAGATAGTAAAAGACTGGCTGCCAAGCTTTCCCTTCTCGAGTCAAAAGTAAAGCTGTATGAACAGGAAATCATGAACCTGCGATCCGCCCGGTACACGCTGGAAGGTATTATCGGCGTAAGCACGGC
>JAERRP010000734.1 GCA_016735415.1 Desulfobacterales bacterium
GACCAGCACGATAAGCTCTGCCTTTCTTGAATCTTCTCTCTGTGCACTTTATTTGTAATAATCTGTGTGTTCCCACCTCATGCTCTTCGTGGCGGCCCTGCTGGTGATCGGCATGAAGACCCTGCGGGCCAAGGTTATCACCGTGGCGTCTCTGTACGGTATTGCGGTCGTGGCCAATGTGGTTGCCGTGGGGTTTTTGGGTTGGCGGTATTAGCGTGACCCTCCAGAGAGGGGATCTTTCAGCCCCGGGCGGCGTTCTCGCTCCCTGCCGGTCCTCGACGTAGCCATAGCTACGCCTGCGGGCGTCAGGTCGTTGCGGCCTTGCCCGAAACTGAAACCTCCCCTCTCTGGAGGGTCACGGTGGCCTGTTGGAGAGGGGATCTTACGGTCCCGGGCGGTTTTAACCGGATCGGGTCAATGGTTGCCCAGGGGCCGTTCAGCGTTGAGGCCACGAATCTGGGCCATTTCCATCTGGTTGATTTTGTCGATGTTGAGCTGCAGGATTTCCTGCAGACCCCATTCGGAGAAGCGGTGGTAGCTGTAGTTGGGGACGGCTTCGAAACCGCGCCGGGTCTTGTGGTGGCCGCCGATGCCGGGATCGAAATGGCGGATGCCGTTGCGGATGGCCCATTCGATGGGGGCATAGTAGCAGGCGTTGAAGTGCAGCATGTGCACTTCGGTGGTGGCGCCCCAGTAACGGCCGTAAAGGCGGTCTCCCTTGAAGAGCAGGAAGGACATGCCGATCGGGAGTCGGGCGCCGTCCTGAAAAGCGCCCATCAGCAGAATGCGGTGGCGGTAACGCGCATGGAGACCATCGAAGAAGTCGGCGGTCAGGTAATGGCAGCCCCAGGGGCCGAACTGGGCGTTTGTGTCGGTGTAGAGGGCATACATGTGCTTGAAGAGATCGGGGGTGATCTGCTCCCCGCTCAGGGGCACCACCCGGATACGCTGCCGGGCCATGGCCCGGCGTTCGCGCCGGATGTTGTGACGCTGGCCGGACTTGAAGATGGCCAGATAATCGTCGAAGCCCTGGTAGTCAAGGTTTTCCCAGGCGAAGCTCGGGTGGGCCCAGGAAAGAAAACCATGCCCTGCCAGCATACGGGCCCAGTCGGGGTCCACGTAGTGAAAACTGCACCCCGAAAGGCCGTAACGGCGGCAGAGGGCATCGATGGCCCTGAGCATGGCGCGGTTCAGAGCGGGTTCGTCCTCCCCGGGATAAATGAGAAACCGGTAGCCGATGGTCGGTGAAAAAGGGCTCATGCCCACCAGTTTGGGGTAGTATTGAATATCCAGGCGTCGGGCCACGTCAACCCAGACATGGTCGAAGACGAACTCGCCGGCGCTGTGGCTTTTGATGTAAAGCGGGGCGGCCGCAATCAGACGATCATCGCGCCAGACCGTCAGGTGCTGGGGCATCCAGCCGTTGCTTTCCACGGCACTGCCGGATTCCTCCAGCAGGCGGAGCCATTCCCATTCAAAAAACGGCGTGGGCAGATTTCCGGCGAGGGCGTTCCAGTCCGCTTCGTCAATATTTTTGATCCGGTTGACCCAGCGAATTTCAAGGGGTTTGCTGTCCGGCATGTGGATCGTTTCTCCGAGAACCGATTAGGTCTGTTCCCCGACGGTCAGGGCTGCACCGGGAAAATCCCAACCGGTGCGTCCTGATCTTAATTCCTCCGGACGCATTTGTCATCATTCTGAAACACGACGGAAGACCGGGCACCGGAAAGCCGAAGGGGATATTGGGATAAATACTTGCAACTTGATGAATACAAGCTATATTAGGCAGTCTTGAGATTCGGTTCCCGACCCGAGAGGAATCTTTCGCATGGACCTGGACAAAATCCCCGCAGTTACCCTGAGTGGCGTACGCCCCGGTGAGGAAAAGACGATTCGATCATTGATTGCTTCGTGCAATTTGAACACCAGCGATCTGACACCCGAAAAGCTGCGCCATTTCGTGGTCGCCCGCAAAGGCGATGCCGTTATCGGAGCGGTGGGTCTTGAAGTCCTGGGGCCGCATGCCCTTCTCAGATCCCTGACGGTGGAGGAAGCCCGTCGTGGACAGGGCATCGCCACGAAACTGGTCGAAGCGGTCGAGCGCTACGCCCGGTCGTTGCACCTCGATGATCTTTTTCTGCTCACGATGACAGCCGATCGTTTTTTGCTAAAAACGCTTATACTGAAACCTACCGTCAGGACGCCCCGGTGAGCCTCAGGGAAACGGTTGAATTCAGCCGCCTTTGTTCTGAATCGGCCGTCTGTATGCATAAACGCCTGACACCCAAGCTTTGATGGACTCGTAAAAGGTCACCATCCCAACGGGTTCGAAAACATTCATTAGATCAAAAGGGGGAACCAAATGAAGCGAACGCTCGTAGCGGTTATTGTCATCGTCCTGGCCCTCGGGTTGGCCGGGCCGGTTTGGTCCGGCGGCGACTTTGTCGTCTATCTGGCCAAAGGTCAGAGCCATGATCAAACTGAAAAGGATAAATTCGAATGCTATAACTGGGCCAAGAAGGAATCCGGCTTCGATCCCATGAAAACGCCTACGGCGACCGCACCGCCGCCGCCCAAGGAAAAAGAGACCTGGGGTGCCGGCAAGGGTGCGGTTGGCGGTGGTGTTTTGGGCGCCGGTGTGGGCGCACTGGCCGGTGGCAAAAAAGGTGCCAAACGCGGAGCCCTCATCGGCGCCGGGAGCGGCGGTCTGGTGGGCGGGATGCGTCGATCGAGCCAGAAAACGCGTGATAACCAGCGGCAGGAACAATGGGAACAGGAACAGACCACAAATTACGCCGCGGGGCGCAATGCTTACAACCGTGCCTACAGCGCCTGTCTCGAAGGTCGCGGTTACTCAGTGAAATAAGGAGACTGATAATGAACAAGATCACAATTTTGGTCGGGCTGATCATGGGCCTGGGGCTGCTGGCGGCCCCGGCCATGGCCGATAGTTTCGATGGGACGCAGACCTTGATCTGTGCGGTTGTGGATATTGTTGAATGCCGCCCCGGTGGGGAATGCAGCAAGGTTTCGAGCGAGGACGTCGATTTTCCTGATTTTTTCCGCATCAACTTCAAGGAAAAGGAGATCCGCACTTCCCAGAGCGGGAATGAAAAACGCAAGACCAGCATCGAAAACATGGAGCAGATCGACGGCAAATTGATTATTCAAGGTGCCGAGGACGGCCGCGAAGATGCCAAGGATGGCCTGGGCTGGAGCATGGCCATCGATCAGGAAAACGGGAAAATGGTGCTCACCGGATCCGGTTCGAGTGTGGCGTTTGTCGTCTTCGGGGCCTGCACGGTGCCCTGACCGACAAGCCCGTAGTGAAAGCCGCCCATTTTTTCTGCGGCCTTTAAAGCCCGAGCGCCGGTCATGAGAGGGTTCAAGATGGAAATGGAAACAATCGCGCAGAATGCCCGGGACGCCGCCATTCAACTGGCCGCGGCCGATACCGAGGCCAAAAACCTCGCCCTGGCCGCCATCGCCCGGGCTCTGGAAGCCGAACGGGATGCGATCGTGGCCGCCAATCGG
>JAERRP010000526.1 GCA_016735415.1 Desulfobacterales bacterium
AGTCATATTTGAGATCGGATCGATTCTATATCTCGTTCTTTACACAGGCGTTTTCGCAGGTTTTTTCTACGTCCTGCTTTATCACACGGGATGCCCGAACTGCACGAATGCCCAGTGCCCCCTGAATCCAGATTTCACCTGATTGGATACAACATTCAAGCAGGTTGGCTGGTTTTGTTCAGGCATGGCTTCCTCACTTTAATGGCTGGCTGAAAATGTATATCCTGAATGTCCCTTTTGCCTTTGGTTCTTGCGGTATATGGTCTGATGCCGTCGTCTTACAGGGAAGCTTTCTCGGCTGCTCTAACTGCTATTTTCCGTGGCTGCTTGAGGACCAGAGTGTTGCCGGCAAGGGTCAGCAGCACGCCCAGGACGGCCGCCCCTGACCATTGGTAGTCTTCAAAAAAGGTGGACAGGGTCAGGGCCACAACCGGAAAAAGAACGGTGGCGTAAGCGGCCCGTTCGGTCTCGATGCGGCCCAGCAAGGCGAAATAGGCTGCAAAGGCGACCACCGAACCGACCAGGGAGAGGTAGGCCAGGGAAGCCACGTAGGGTAAAGCAAGGTCGAAACTGAAGTATTTACCTCTGAGCAACACGAACAGGCACAACAGCATAACCCCATAGAGCATGGCCCAGGCTGTATTGCCGCATACCGAAAAGCCTGCCGCACGGTTGCGGGCCGACACGATGCTGCCGAGAGAGAAACAGACGGTGCCGCCTATGGAAAGCAGCAGGCTCAGTCCGGCGCCGGCCTGAAAACTGAAATGCGATAGCTCGGGCCGGAAAATAATGCCGATGCCGACGATTCCCAGGGCCACTCCCAGGACAACACGCAAGGCCGGCTTGCGGCGCAATAACAGGGCGTTCAACAGTATGGTCATGGCGGATGCCGTGGAGAAGATTACGGCAATGAGTCCGGTCGTGAGGTGTTCGGCCGCCAGATAAAACAAGAAGAAATTGGTCGAAAAAATCAGCGCGCCCTGCAGCATCATGAAAAGGTGCTCGCGGGGCGCGAATCGCTAGGGTAGTCGCCGGACCAGTGCCCAGGCGAACATGAAAACGGCTGCGATGCCGATGCGATAGGCTACCGATGCTTCGGGGGGTACAACCCCGATCTGGAACTTGACCGCCAGCCAGGTGGACCCCCAAATGAGCACTACCGCCATATAAAGCAGCACCGTGATCATTAAAAACTCCCGGATCAGGTTTTGGGCCCCTGGGAAGGGAATTGGAAAAGGCGATTCCTTTCATGCGCTCCCGCGCGCTTCATCCCGCAGGACTCGCCGCAATACTTTGCCGATCACCGATATGGGCAGCTCATCCCGGAATTCCACGCTGCGCGGGCGTTTGTAGCCGGCCAGTCTTTCGCGGCAGAAATCGATGATCTCTTCTTCCGTGGGGGTCTCTCCGGGCGCCGGCTGGATGAAGGCTTTCACCGCTTCACCGCTTTTGGAATCGGGCACACCGACAACGGCCGCCAGGGCCACTTTGGGATGGGCATACAAGACTTCTTCGACTTCCCGCGGGTAGCAGTTGAAGCCCCCGACGATGATCATGTCCTTTTTCCTGTCCGTGATGATAATATAACCTTCTTCATCGACATGACCGATATCGCCGGTCAAAAAGTAGCGCCGTCCGTCGACTTCACGAAAAACGGCTTCATTCTCGGCGGGTTTCTGCCAGTAGCCCTGCATCACCTGGGGGCCGCTGATGGCGATCTCACCATCTTCCCCCCGGGCACACTCTTCGGTGCCGGCAACGATGTCCATAATCTTGACATCCGTATTGGAGACGGGGAAACCGACCGAACCGAATTTGCGGGTTTTCTTGTCGCTGGGATTCCCGGTCGCCAGGGGCGCTGTTTCGCTCAAGCCGTAACATTCGAATATGACGGAGCCGGTCTTTGCCTCAAACTTTTTGGCCACCTCGACCGGCATGGGCGCGCCGCCGGAGCCGCATCCGATCATCGAGGAGAGGTCGAACTTGTCCAGAAGCGGATGGTTGTTAAAGGCCACGAATATCGTGGGGACAGCCGCCAGGATCGTGGTTTTATTCTGTTCCACGGCCTTCAGCACCTCGGTGAACGGCGGGTTGCCGGCCCGGGGGTCCGGGATGCAGACCAGGCTACTGGCGGTCAGGCAGGACCAGGCCATGACAATGGTCATCCCGAAACTGTGGTACATGGGCAGCACCCCCAGAAAACAGTGGAAACCGCCGCGCCGCAGCCGCTCCGGTTTCCCGCCCGGCTCATGGACAATGCGCATCCATTGATCGAGCGCCAGGACATCGAACAGCAGGTTGGCGTGGGTCAGGGCCGCGCCTTTGGGCACCCCGGTGGTCCCGCCCGTGTAAATGATCACCGCCAG
>JAERRP010000873.1 GCA_016735415.1 Desulfobacterales bacterium
AATAACCAGAATTTCACAGCCCATGGTCATAAAACCCGTCGAGAATAGAACGAACTCGGCCCGGGTCATGCGCACCAGGTAAACGGCCAGGCCCGCACCCAGAACAACCCAGAATACCACCGGCGATGTGTCGAAACGCGCGAACCACTGGGCCAGCATGATCCCCATCAGGCGGGGCCGGAAATCGGTGTTGGGGGCGGCCGGTACATCCATCAGCGCGTTGAGCTGCACAATTCGCTCGGCCGTCAGGTTGCCGTCGTAGTACCCCCTGATATAGCGGGTATCGATACCCTTGCGTTTCAGGGCGGCCGGGATGTCCAGATCCACGGGACGCTGGCGGCAGATAAAAAAAATTCGCAGCCCGGGCAGCAGTTGCACAACATCGAAGTGACGTGCGACCGTGTGGTAAAGGGTGGCCAGTTTGCGCTGCTGGGGAGCGGCCAGATAGTTGTCGAAGCCCTCCATGGAAAAGCTCAGGACGCCGTCCGCCGTCAGGTGCCGGCGGGCCAGACGAAAGAATTCGTCCGTAAAAAACCGGTTCACCTGGAAGGTATCGGGTTCGGGCAGGCTGACGATGATAGCATCGTAGCGGTGGTCGGTGTCTTCCAGGAAAGCACGCCCGTCGCGATGGCTCACGTTGAGACCCGGTATCTTCGCCAGCAGACCGAAACGAAACTGGGCCGCGGTCATGGCCGGATCCAATTCGACGTAATCCACGCGCCGGGGCTTGTATTTGGCCAGCTCCTGCAGCATGCCGCCCTCGCCCGAGATCAACAGCACGGTTTGCGGCCGGTCCAGCTGGGACAGGGGGTAATGTACGGACTCTTCGGCCAGGGCCACGTTCTGGGTGCCGAAAACCGGCACCCCGTCCTTGAACAGGGTGGTCTGCTCCGCCTGCCGGATAACGACGATCCGGCCGAAACGCGACTCTTCGTAGTGAATCAGGCGGCCGCTGACCGGCGCCAGGGTCTCGCGTTCCAGCACCATCCCGCCGATCATAACCGTCAGCACCAGGCCGGCCGCCATCCACCGGCCGGGATTCGGCTTGGCCGCTTCGGCGGTCAGGCCAAGCGCGGCGGCCATAAGCGGAAAACCCGCCAGGGCCGTCGCCTGAAAAGGTGTCGCCCAGTAGACCAGCACAAAGGCGAAAAGAAAACCGCCGGCGACATCGCCCAGGTTGTCTAGGATGTAGATCCGGGCGCCGGGGTAATCGGGTTGGATTTTCTGCCGCAGCACGAACAGGCTGTAAGGCAGCAGGAAACCCACCAGAAAGCAGTACGGCGCAATGCTGATCGCAATATAAGCCAGGGTGGGATAAAAGCCGACCGACGTGCCCGGGATAAAAACCACATCCCGCAGCAGACGAATGGCCGCCAGCTGGATCACGGCCAGCCCGGCCAGCACCATCGAGAGACAGGCGAGGGCACCGAGGCTGGCGAACCGACCATGCCGGGTCACCAGACGCGCGCCCAGGGTCCCGGCCCCTCCCCAGCCCAGCCAGCAGAATAAAATAAGCGCGATGACGAATTCATTGCCCTGAAAAGCGGCCAGAAACTCCCGGATGGTCACCAACTGGGCCCCCACGGAGGCCACCCCCTTGGCCTTCACCCCCCGGGCGCCGGCCCGACTATGGTTTTTCATTGAAATAATGGGCCCGGTAGGTATGCACGACAAGCTTTTCCCGCCGCCAGGTGTCCGGTCGCCAGCCGGCTTTGCGGCAGAGCGCACTGAGGAAGGTTTCCGGGTCGGGAATCTGGTCCCAGACATGGGGCAGGAAGGTCGCCCGGTCATGTCCGCGCTGGAGGATGACGCCATCCCGGTGCGGCTGGAGCCGCTCCAGCAAATCGTCCGCATCCCGGTAATCGAAGGGGGCGGGCAGGGTCAGCACGCTGACGCTGATGGTCAGGGCGTCGAGTTCATCGATTTTCAGGGGGGCAAAGCGTGGGTCGTGAAAGGCGGCCCTGAGGGCGTTGCGGGGAACGCTGGCACGCAGGGGCTCGTCGGAGACCAGATTGCCGATACAGCCCCGCAGCCGGCCGTGTTGCTCAAGGGTTACGAAATTCCCGCAGCGCTGGTCAAAGCCGGGCTGGTCGAGCAGTTCCATTGCGCGAAAATCCTCGGGCCGATTGTTTCGAAGGGCGTTGGCAATGGTTTGACGGGCCAGCCGCACGAGCAGGGCGCCCTGGGCCGGGCTTAAATTCGACCGGGCGGCGTCGGCCGAAGAACCGTCGGCATCACCGAAAAACGCCAGGGCGGCATACCCCACCACCCGCGCCCTGTCGCCGGCCGTATCGCCGCTGTTGGCATAGTGCAGCAGGACGGGTTCCCAGCGCAGGCGCCGTGCCAGTGTCATCAGCACCTGGAGCGGGGCCTTGCCGCAGGCACAGTTTTCCCGCCGGCCCAGGGCTTCGACTTCAAGCCCCATGATGAAATCGATGGTTTGACGATCGCGCGCCACAGCCTGATCGTAAGGCAGATAGTGTGAAAGGTCCGAACTCACCACCAGCAGTGTGTCCGGTCCGAGGTAAGGTTCAAGCGCGCCGGCCATGGTGCGGCTGTCGCATCGGCCCAGCACGATGGGGACCAGCTCGAAATCTCCCAGGTAGTGCTGCAGAAACGGCAGCACCACTTCAAGGGAATGTTCGCGGTTGTCCGAAACGC
>JAERRP010000821.1 GCA_016735415.1 Desulfobacterales bacterium
ACACCGGTCGACAGGTCTCTCGTACCTCTCGGGTGGCTTCCTGGCGAGCGAGCCACAGCAGACTCTCGAGAATGTTATCCATGTCGGACACGGCGCGCCGGATTCTTCCCACAGGCCGCTGTATGGAGGCATCCAACGTCGCCGGACTGTTCTCCATGATTTCCACCGCCCCCCGTATGACGGTGACCGGCGTGCGAAGTTCATGGCTGGCATCACGGGAAAACTGTTTTTCACGGGCCACGAATGCGTTCACATGCTTCATGGAATCCGTCAGCGCGACGGCCAGCACGCCCACTTCGTCATCATAAAATTTTTCCGGAAGGTCTGTCGGGAAATCCTCCGGGCTTAACCCGCTGACCTTGTCCGCAAGGCGTGTGATGGGAGCGATCACCCGCCGTGACATCAACAGACCGATCCAGAGCCCCAGGGCGATAACCAGCAGAACGCCTATCAATAATCCCATGGCGATAACGATCTTGCGTTTTTCCGTGAATTCCAAGGTTCCAACGGCATAGAGCAGATAAACGGGTTCCACCAGTTCAGGCACAACCTTGACCACGATATGATATTCTTCGTTGTTGATGTAGCGCTCGTGGAATCCTTCTGGAAGAATCTGCAAAGCCTGTCGGAAAACATCCGACATATTATCTGTTCCGGTGAAGACTTGAATGTGGGGAATATCAGGCAGAGGCTGATTTGGAATTTCCTGAAAATGGGTCAGCACCTGCTCGACTTCATGGGAAAGATGGCTGTCGATGAGATGATCGTCGATCATGTCAAGCGAAACATAAACGACCAAGGCGTAAAACGAGCCCAGAATGGCGCCGAAAAGGCAGAACGCACATATGATTCGAAAGCGCAGACTATGTCGAACTTTCATCGGGGGCTGCCAATCTGTACCCGATACCATGCACGGTCTGCAGGAGCGGGTACTTAAATGGTTTGTCGATGGCTTGCCTCAATGCATATATGTGGCTGCGCAAGGCGTCACTGTCTGGAAGCATTTCACCCCACAAGGCGTTTTCGATTTCTTCTCGTGGTGTTACATTCGGATAGGTTTCCATCAGCATCGTGAGAATCCGAAGGCAGGCCCGGTTGAGCTTGATCGGCTGGTCCCCCCGATGGGCTTGCATGCTACCGACATCCAGTTCCAGCTCGGCGACACGGAGAATAGGCCGGTTAGCCGGTTGTTGCCTTTTCGAGAGGGCCTTGACTCTGGCCGCGAGTTCCTGGAGGGCGAACGGTTTGACCAAATAGTCGTCGGCCCCGGACTCAAATCCCTCCAACTTATCGCTCAGGGTGTCGCGGGCGGTCAGCATCAGCACAGGCGTCTCTTGGCCAGCTTCTTTTCTCAGCTTGCGGCAGGCCGTGAGACCATCCATCCCCGGCAGCATGATGTCCAGGATGATCACATCGTAGGTATTTGTAAGTGCCAAGTGTAAACCGCCGATGCCATCCATGGCAAAGTCCAAGATAGCCCCCTGGGCTTGAAAATAGTCGCCTATATTTTCGGCGATATCCAGATTGTCTTCGACAACCAGCAGTCGCAGGGGACTCGTATGATGATGGATGCCCATCGGGATTCCTATGAAATTATAACAGGTTATAGTTCTAAATAATAAAGATTGAATTTTTTTGGAGGGTGTCAAGGGGGCCTATCGAGTTGATGGGCCCGATTTGAAGAATGCGCTTGTTTGAGATTTTATCCGCTGTCGCGAGCGAGCACCTGGAAACAGTCGGGTTATCGATCCTACTTCTGGCGACGCAAATTAGTCGATTCTGACACCGTAGCGTCTATCTCAGCGTCTATTAATGGTCGAAAATGAGGGGTGAGGGGGCTGAAGGTATGCTAAGTGCCTGATATTATTGGTTGGGGCGGAGGGATGTAACCCCCCGACATCCTGCTCCCAAACTACTGTTAAGTCCTAATTGTAAAATCTTAACGGGACAGTAGTGATTTGGTTTAAATGGGGGTAGCGGCGATCCGGTAAGGAATGTTTGAACTCCTTCGGTGTTCTTCAAGATTTGCATTGGGCCCAATCATACGGACCAACTTTCATCCAGAAAATCCTCAGCTTAGTTTTTTACGGCCTAAAAACGACTTTATTGCAGTGTTTTGCAAGAATGTCTTGACTATTCTGCAAAGTTTTGCAGAATAGTCTTATGCTGCGCGCTCAACAACAATTCATAACCCAAGATCTTGCCAAAAAAATGGTTTTTTTAACCGGTCCGCGGCAAGTGGGTAAAACGTATTTGGCACAGGAAATTGCAAAAGGATTTCAGAAATCCGTTTATCTGAATTACGATTACTTCGAAGATCGTGATATCATCAAAAATGCCGGATGGTTGCTGGATACCGAACTCCTCGTTCTCGATGAACTGCACAAAATGCCAAGCTGGAAGAACTATCTGAAAGGCGTTTATGATACAAAACCCCGAAATCTAAAAATTATCGTGACCGGTAGTGCCCGCCTTGACATGCTGCGCAGAAGTGGTGATTCCATGGCCGGCCGTTTTTTTACCCACAGGCTCAACCCGCTTTCTCTGGTAGAAATCCCCGAAGATGCAGAAAAAAACCTTGAACAACTTTTGTCGCGAGCCGGATTTCCGGAGCCCTATCTGGCAGAAACGGATGAG
>JAERRP010000053.1 GCA_016735415.1 Desulfobacterales bacterium
AGATGCAGTTTTAGTTTATAAAAATGGTGAGTTTATTCAGACCCATAAACCGGAATACGAAACCGTGCTGGCCCTGGGCGGATTATGTCTGAACGAGGATCCGGACAGTATTTTCCAACTAAACGAAATTCTCAACCGGGCCGGTATGGATTCGATTTCAGTCGGCGGCACCATCGCTTTCGCCATCGAGTGTTTCGAAAAAGGCCTGATCACGACAGCGGACACCGATGGCCTGGTCCTGGCCTGGGGCAATACGGAAGCGATCATGGCGCTGATCGACAAGATGATTCGGCGGGACGGCATCGGTGATATCCTGGCCGACGGGACCCGTAAAGCCGCGGCGCGTATCGGGCGTGGCGCCCACCACTACGCCATCCAGGCCGGCGGGCAGGAACTGCCCATGCACGACGGCCGCGGCGACCCCGGTTATGCCCTGCATTACGCCGTGGAGGCCAGTCCGGGCAAGCACACCACCGGATCGCAGTTGTACTACGAGATGTACCGCCTCTGGAAAAAGATCAAGTCATTGCCCAAACCGGAAATGGTCTATTTCAAGAACCGCAAATACGTGGCCGACGATACCCGGGCCATCAGCAGCGCGGCCTGCAGTAAATACATCAATGTTCTCAACGGCAGCGGTGCCTGCCTGTTCGGTTCGTTTCTGGGAGCCGACCGTTTTCCGCTTTTCGATTGGCTCAATGCCGCCGCCGGCTGGGAAAAAACGCCGGAAGAGTATCTGTCCATGGGGGAGGCGCTTCAAACCCTCAAGCAGGCCTTTAACATCAAGCACGGCATTGATCCCCGTCGCAACTGGCCCTCCGCGCGCGCGGTGGGCCGGCCCACCCTTTCCGAGGGGGCCAATCATGGTCGCCGGGTCGACATCGATCCGCTGGTGAAAGCCTACTGGCGGCAGTTCGGATGGGACGCGCAAACGGGTCGTCCGTTACCGGAAACCCTGCCGCCTGGCACGCTGGACGAAAACCTGAACTGAAGCCGGAGAAGGATAATCTGCCCCATGGAACCCAGATCCACGCCCGTGTTTAATCGCAAAACCTGTATGTCCTGCAGGATTTGTGTGGATGCCTGCCCGGGCGGCTGCATCGATACCGAACCGACCGGAACAAAGAACGACCCCCACGGTTATCCGTGCGTGACGGACGAGGCGGCCTGCATCAGCTGCGGCCAATGCGCGGAAGCCTGTCCGGTGGAAGCCGCCGTGATGACGGATGCCGCCGCCTGATCGCCAGCGTTCGCGATCCGTCGGCAGTGAACCTGAAGGAGGAGATAAAAACGCGATGGAACTGGTTTACCGCGAGATCAAACCCGGTACCAAGCCCCTTAAGCGGGTCTACCTGGCGCTGATGCTCTGGTTCATGGGCCGCGCCGTTCAAGCCGCTTCACGGGTCGACCGGGAAGTTATGGCCGAGGTGCTGGAGCTGCCGGCCAATTTCGTTTTTGCCCTGGGCGTTCGCAACCGGGGCCCCTGCATGCTGGTGGGCAAACATGGCGAAAAGGCGTTACGTTACCTCGGGCGTCGGATCGAGCGCCAGAAAGTCGATCTGAAATTGGAATTCAAGCATCTGGAAAGCGGGTTCATGACCTTCAGTTTTCAGGAAAGCACCCCTGTGGCCACGGCCCGCGATCGACTGGTCGTTGACGGGGAGGTGGCCCATGCCTGCGCCGTGGTGCGTATTCTGGATCGCGTGCAGGTCTACCTGCTGCCCGGACCGATCGCCCGGCTGGCGGTCAAACGCTATCCCCGCTGGCCGCTGATGACCAAATGGCTCAACCGCGTCCGCATTTACGGGCGCAGCCTGATCGGCTATTAACGATTGGCCTGGGACGATAAAGGGGAGTCCGGCATGCAATTTTCCGATACATTCGAGTTCAACTGTCCGGTCAAGGTTCTGTGCGGCAAACGCGCCCTCGAACACATTCCCTATGAACTCGAGGCACTCAATGCCCGCAAGCCCCTGCTGCTGTGCGATGAAGATGCGGCCCGTGAAAACCGGGGGCGGGCCGTGGCCGATGCCTTGCGGGAATCGAATATGGTGCTGGGGGTGGTGGACCCGCTCCCGGCCGGGGTGGACCTCGATCTCGTCCACCAGGTGGCCGCCATTTACCGCGACAAGGACTGCGATGCCCTGCTGGCCATGGGGACAGGTTCGCTGGTCGACACGGTCAAGCTTGTGAATCTGGTGGTCTCGACCGGTCAGGACGATCCGAACGTTTTCGCGGGTGTGGGCCGCATCCAGGAACGTCTTAAACCGATGGCGCTGATTGCGCCGGCGGCGGCGACCGGTTACGAGGCGGCCGGCCGTGCGCAAGCCGGAAAAACCAGGTGGCGGTCGCTCACCCTGATGCCGGATCTGCTGATCATCGACCAACGCACGATCGGCGCTCCCGGCGCGGAAGCACTCGTCGAGTCCGGGCTGACGGCCCTGGCCTTCGGCGCCGAAGCCGTTCTGGATCCCGAAAAACTGCCCATGGCGGACATTTATGCCGCCAACGCCGTACAGATGGCCGTTGCCAGCCTGATACGGGCCCCCCAAACGCCGGACGCGGTCGATGTCCGCATGGCCGCGGCCAACGCGGCCGCCATGGCCGGCTGCACCCTGGCGGATAAGGCCCCCGGCCGACTGCATCGACTGGGCCGCCAATTGTCCGCCAGCGGCCGTGTGTCGCCCGGAAAAGCTTTGGGGATTCTGCTGCCCGGCACCGTGGGATACGGCGCTCTGAACTGGTGCTGGGCCGTTGCGGATCTTCTGAGGCCGCTGGTTGGACTGGATCGTTTTGCCTGTACGCCGGCCGCCCAACGGCCCCTGGCCGTTATCACGGCCTTGACACATCTCGTAAACGGCCTTTTCGATGACACCGAAGGACGGATACCGCGAACCCTGCAGGATGTCGGTTTCAACCCGGAAGATTTGGCACCCCTTGCCGAAGCGGCTTCGGGTGCGCCGAACGGACCGGATCGCCATGCCGCCCTGACCATTCTGACAAACGCCCTGGACGGTCGACCCATTCACCCCGATTATTAAAATCCGTCCGCCTGGAGGGAACGGCACACGCCATGGTTATGCCTGTCTATTTCGAATATGGATGTCCTGTCCGCATTGTTGCCGGACACGACGCGCTGGAAAAGATTCCCGATCTGCTTTCCCGTATCGGTGTGCGTCGTCCCCTCATCATTACGGACAAGGGGGTATCCGGCGCCGGTTTGATCGATATTATGACAGCCGCTTTGCAGGACCGTGTGGCGGTTGGCGGGATCGAGGATGATGTGCCGCCGGACTCCTCGTACAAGACGGTGCGCCGTATTGCGGAGGCCTGTCGGCGCAAGGGGTGCGATGCCCTGATCGCGGTGGGCGGGGGCTCTGTCCTCGATACCGCCAAGGGGGTCAAT
>JAERRP010000642.1 GCA_016735415.1 Desulfobacterales bacterium
GTCCTGGCCCTCCCGCGCATTGCGTGCCATCAGGTTGGCTTCGGGCGCCCGGATGTCAGGGCGCCGCTGCAGGAGTTCGGACGGCAGCCCGGGCGGCACCTCGACCAGGCGCTCGTAGTAATCCTCGGGATGTTGGCGCATGGGAGTCAGGTTTGGATAGACACCCATTAAAACCGCCAGCTGGTGCTGACGGTTGCCGCGATCGCGATTCAGATTGGGGATGTCGGCCTCAGCGGCCGCCAGAATACGTCGTGCCTGGCGCAGATCCAGGGCCGGGGCCAATCCTCTTTCGTAGCGGCGTTTAACGAGCCGCAAATTGCGCTCAAAATTGGCAATCAGCTGCAGGGTGATATCAATGTTGCGTTCCAGGGATTCGATCTCCAGATACAGCCGGGTGGCCTCGGCCACCACGGTCTGGGCTACGGCCCGCCGATTTTCTTCGGCTTCCAGCAGGTCGTTGCGCGCGGCTTCTTCGGCGCGGGCCAGCCGGCCCCAGAGATCGACCTCAAAAAACAACGGCAGGGCCAGATCATAAAATCGAAAGGGTTCTCTGGATGTCCCGTTTTTGCCGAATTTGTCGACCTTCCGTATTTCGGTACGATGCCGCCAGTCGGCATCGACCGACGGGTAGCGGTCGGCGCGGGTCACCTGGGCCAGGGCGCGCAGTTCCAGGACACGACCGGTGGCACGCCGGATGTCCCAATTGTTGGCCATGACCGTTTCCAGAACCTGGTTCAGTTCAGGCTTGCCGAAAACCAACCACCAATGATCGTCGTAAGACACCGCATCGCCTGCAACCACCTTTTGCTGAAAATGCGTCGGCACCTCAGCGCCGATCTCCGGCCGATGGTAATCCGGCCCCAGATTGAAGCATCCGCTTGCCAGAAAGGATACAAGGCCGATGGTCAGCAAGGCCTGCACTTTGGTCGTCATGTCCAATCCTCTCCCCCCGATCGCCTGCCGCGCCGGCGGGCGCCCGACCGTGAAATTGCATGCGAGATGGATGGTCGGCTAAAGCATCTGCGCCGAAGGCGTGGTGTGGCCGTCATAGTTAATGATAGCGCCTTGCCCCTGTTTGCCAAGAGCACAGTTGACCACCAGTGTTCGGCCGAGCCAGGCAATCCCGGCCGCTTCATGGATATGGCCGCATATGACGACGGCGGGTGAAGCCGTTTCGATCAGGCGTCGCAGCGACCGGCACCCGGCGCGCCAGCGACCGCCGACACGGTCCCGGATACCCCAGGGCGGCGGATGGGCCACAAGCACCGATTGGGGACCGATCATGGCTGCAAGGCGCTTCAGGTGTTTCGCTTCCGACCAGCCGATGCGGGACCGAAAGGGAATCGGGAGCGTTCCGCTGATGCCGGTGAGTTGAAGGCCGTGACAATGGACGCGCTTGAGATGGAGGGAATGGACCCGGCGGGATTGGGCCAGCGTATGCTCAATCCGGACCGGATCCGTATTACCGCGGACAACATAAACCGGTTTCGGAAGCGCTGCCAGTTTTACCAGGATGTCATGGCCCCAGCAGTAATTGACCATGTCACCGGCGATCACAACGGCCTGAACATCGGCACGCTCCGCATGCCGGGCGACGATTTCAAAGCGGGCTCGGTGCCCATGCAGATCGGCTGCGGCGTATATTCGCATGCTATCCACCCTTTCGAAAAGCCATGCCCGGGCCACCCACGGGGCCTGAAAAAACCCCATTCATTCACCCGCTGCCCCGCCGCACGGCTAACCCGCCGATTGTAAATTGGGATGCCGTCAGGTCATCCGCGATTTTTCAGCGGGGTTTCATGTTGTTGAAAGAATATAGGGCCGCGACAGTCCGCCACGAAATGTCAGGCATCCAGAATCTCCCGCATTTTGCGAGCCATTCTGACCGTGTCGTAGGGTTTTTGAATAAAGCCCTTACAGCCCTGATCGAGCATATGGGCAACTTGATTGTTACTGCTGTATCCACTGGATAACAATACGCGAACGTCCGGATCCAGCTGGCGCAAGGCTTCGAAAACCTCGCGGCCCCCCATCCCCGGCATGATGTAATCCAGTACCACCAAATCGATCTGCCCGCCCTGCGCGGTGTAGATATCCAGGCTCGCTTTGCCATTGGGGGCGGTAAGAACCTGGTAGCCCAGACCGGCGAGAATCTTGCGGCCCACGGCCAGGATTTCCTCTTCGTCATCCACAAACAGGATGGTTTCGGTGCCGCCGGGCACGCCGGTCATCAATTGACCATCCCTTCCGGATTCGTCATCTACAATTTCCTTATCCGAGGCCGGGAAATAAACGTTAAAAGTGGTTCCCTGCCCGAGTTCACTGTAGCAATTGATGAAGCCGCCGTGGTTTTTTATGATGCCGTAGGCCGAGGCCAGGCCCAAACCGGTGCCCATACCTTTCTCTTTGGTGGAAAAGAAGGGTTCGAAAATGCGTTTGCGAATCCCGGCATCCATGCCCACACCGGTATCCGTAACCGACAGTTTGACATAACGGCCCGGTCGGACATTGTATGGTTTGATCCGGACGTAATGCTCGTCCAGTTCGACATTCTCGACTTCGATGAAAAGGTCGCCTCTGCCGGGCATGGCCTGCCAGGCGTTGACGTAGAGATTCATCAGCACCTGTTCGATCTGTCCGGGGTCGACCTCCACCGGCCAGATATCCTTGGCGAAGACACGGTGCATATTGATTTCCCGTTTGGTCCGGTTGAAAATATCGGAGGTTTTGTCGACAATCGTATTCAGATTGCTGGGCTTAACGATGTATTTACCGCCCCGGGCAAAAGCGAGAAGCTGGTTGGTAAGCTGGGAGCCGCTCTGGACACAGCGGGCAATGCTCTGAAGACTTTCATGCAGGGAACTGCCGGCGTCGATCTCCAAATTTATGACCGAGACATTGCCCTGAATCCCCATCAGCAAATTGTTAAAATCGTGTGCAATGCCACCGGCCAGCGTTCCGATGGACTCCATTTTCTGGGATTGGTAGAACTGTTCTTCGAGCTTTTTTTGCAGGGTGACATCGCGGATAAAGTTCAGGGTGGCCGTTTCGCCGTTCAATTTGATCAGGATCGAATTAAGTTCCACCCAGATGGTCGTGCCGTTTGCGCCCTCCAGACGAAACATGAGCGAATAGGGCAGTTCATTGCCTTCCAGACGGCGCTGGTACCACTCGATGACCTTGTCCCTTTCGTGGGGATGTATGCATTTGGCCAGATTAGCGCCGGTTGGATATATCGAGAGGCGATTGAGAATTTCCTCTGCTTTGGGGTTGGTGAACTTGATTTGGTCGTCTTGCAGAATGAAGATGGCCTCGTTGGCATTTTCCACAAGCAGCCTGTACTTTTCTTCAGACTCGCGCACCGCCGCTTCCAGGCGCCGGCGCTCGTTTTCTTCCTGGCACAGCTTTTCCTCGACGTCCTGGAGCTTCGAGGTGCTTTGGCGGGCCACTTCTTCAAAAGAACTTTTGTATTCCGCCAGAGCCTGCTCCAACTGGCGACGGGCGCTGACCGTATGAAAGCTCAGGTAGCCCAGAAACAACAGCAGCCCCACGAGGACTAACCGCAAAGCGATCATAAATATTGAAATGCCGGCCCCATCCGGCGAAAGCGTCGTTGCGGCCGCGGTGTACAGGTAGAGGGCTGAATCGATGAGCCCACAGGCGACCGCCGCCATGGCAACAGCCAATACCTGTGTATCTTTATTTGGGCGTTTTATCTGCATCACAAACCTGAAGGCCGGGTTCTATTCTTCAACCATCTCGATTTCCACCCGCCGATTGAGCTGTCGCCCCACCAGGGTATCGTTGGATGCAATCGGATTGGCCGGCCCCAACCCCCGGGATTCAAGGCGTCCAGGAGCGATGCCCTTCCCGACCAGAAAGCTTCTGACGATGTTGGCCCGAAATTCGGAAACCTTGAAATTGTAGTGCAGATTACCGACGGCGTCCGTGTAACCGGTAATACGGATCGGCAAAGACGATTTCCGTTTCATGGCCCCGGCCAATCGGTCGAGTTCCTGCAGGGTCTCATCGGCCAATTCATTGGAATCAATTTTAAAATAAATGATGAGCTTGCGCGGCAGAGGCACATCCACCGGGGCTTCATCGGCGGGTGGTTCGCGGTTCGGCGCCACTTCGGCATCATCAGTGGGGGATGGCGGTGCCGGTGAAAGCCTCGCGGATGCTTGGATTTCCATAAGGTTGTCATCCGCCTGAAGCGATGCGGCCACCATATCGTCCGGCCGCGGAGGTATCACGGCCGGCGCCGGGCTGTCATCGGTTTGGGCGACCTCGGCGGCGGCGGCCGGCCGCAGCGTGTCCGTGGCCGAATCGGTCACCACGACCGTATCACTGTCCGTCTTGGCAATGCGCGGCCGTTCTCGCTGGGTGAACGCCAGCAAGCCCACAAGGAAACACAGCAGACCGAAAATAATAAGCAGCATGGTCTGGCTGAAGGTCGTCTTGGGCTCGAGGGGCGGGGGCGTGGGCAAGGCCGGCGGCGTAATCACCGGCATCGGCCGCTCCGGTCTCACGAGCGTTTCGACTGCCGGCGGCGCCACACTCCGGGGCGTCATAGATTTGATCCGCAATTCTTCGGCACATTCCCGCACAATCCCGTCACCCACCTGTTTGGTCCCTTGCACAAAGGTGGTCAGCAGCGCCTGATCGCAGATGATGTTGATCAGGCGGGGATACCCCTCGGAAAATGTATAGACATCGCTAACGGCCTGGGCCGTGAAAATGGGCTGTTCGCATCCGGCCACCGCCAGGCGATAACGGATATACTCCATTACTTCGTGCTTCTCCAGCGGGTCAATATTGTAATTAATGGTAATTCGCTGGCGCAAGGGCCGGTTGCGCTGTTCCAGAATGATATTATTGAATTCGTTCTGGCCCACAAAAAAGATATTCAAGAGCTTGGTATAATCTTTCTCAATGTTGGAGAGCAGACGGATTTCTTCCAGCAGCTCCGATGTCAGCCGCTGCGACTCATCGATAATGAGCAGGATCTTTTTCTGCAATTCTTCATTTTGGAGTAAAAAGGCTTTGAAAACCTCCAGAAACTGCTCCTTGGTTTCGAAAGCGGTGAGGATATTAAACGATTTGGCAATATAGCGATAAAAATCGCTGAGCGACAGACCCGGATCCGGCACCATGGCCACCCGGGTGTCTGGCCCCAACGATCGGAGCAGCGCATGGATCAGCGTGGTCTTCCCGGTGCCCACATCGCCGGAGAGCAGGAGGAAACCGCGATTGTCGAAAATGCCGTATTTCAGGATGGCCAGTGCTTCCTTGTGCTTGCTTCCCAGCCAGAGGAAACGCGGATCGGCACTGATTTGAAACGGTTTCTCTTTTAGATTGAAGTGTTCGAGGTACATGGTTCTTTTACACCGTTGTGGTATTTTAGAATGCAGTCAGCCGGACTGGCCGGCATCCAGCCCCAATCGGTCCAGGAACTCCAGATCACGCCCCTGGTCGTTCTTGGTTCCGATGGCCAGAACTTCGATTTGGCGGCTCTTATTGCGCCTGAAATAAAGGCGGCCTTTTCGAGCCAATACAATTTCAAAAACAGTTTCGCGGCCCTTGCGCTGAAAAAGTTTGCGCTTGACGATCACCGTATCCGCATCGGCATTCAACTGGTGAATAACTTCTTCCGCCTTGATTTGCAATCCTTCGGAAAGCTTCACAAACCCTTTCAGGGCCCAATCGGTAAAAAGCGTGTCCTTGTAAAGGCTGGAAAATCGTTTGCGCCAGGCTTCCACCGTGCGGTTTTGCTGAGCGCTCTGCCGCGCCTTGACGCGGTTCATGCGTCCCAGTTGATTCTCCAGATCGGTGATCAAGTGCTGCTGTTTTTTTTGCTGCTCGACATGGTCCTGCAACTGCTGCTCCAACTGTGCCATTTCATCAAAAAGATCTTCTTCATTCCGGTTGGCAATGCTGCGTTCTCTTTGCATCTCGGTCTGAATCTGCGCGATTTGGCCCATAAGATGGGCATTATCGGCCTTCATCGACGTCAGGGAGGCCTGTTGCGTTTGTTCAAACTCGTGCCAGCGCCGTATTTCATGCAGGCGTTCTTCTTCTTCATATTCCAACTTGCGGGAGCCCCGCCGATACAGGTAGCCCAGGGCGGAAAGTGCCACCAGAAGGCAAGCGGCCAGGATGACATTGGCAACCAGTGTATTCTGGTTGATCTTGACATCGAGGTCAACCACCAGTCCTTCGTCCAGAAGGGCGTAATTCCTACTGGCCACTTCGATCGGATTGTGGAGCGCCACGGCGTCTTCCGGATCCAGATAGACCGGTGGGAAAATCCGCCGGCCCTGTGAGGTTTTAACGGTAACCGCCAGCACGACCCCGCGGGAGAGAAAGGGGTCCTCTTTGGACAGGCGTTCCATATTCTTCTGCAGCATGTCCGTTAAAGTTGCCTGACCGCTCAACAGCGGTTGGGTGTCTCCGGGGACATACTTCTCGATCGCCCTGTGATAGTGGCCTAACAATAATGCTTCCGCCCCCTGGATGGCAAGCATATACATTACCGGTGGGAAAACCACCAGGACCAGCAATGATCTAAATGGCAGAAAACGCATTACTTCCCTGCAACCGACGCAATGGCGACCAGGTCCTTTCTCAGTCTTTACGGACTTCGCCCAAACGGAAGGTAATCAACACGCGGCCCGCATCTTGACAAAGACCTCAGATTTCCGAAAGCAGTCTTTGGGCCTCCTCTTTATCACCAAACGGCTGGCCCAGATCCAGAGCCGCCTGTATCTCCTGGCGGGCCCTCCGGCGGTCGCCCTTGAGATGATAGGCCAGCCCTAAATGGTAGCGCACGGTAGGATTTTGTCCGAGCTTGGCGACACTTTCCTCCAGTTCCAAAATCGCGCTGTCGACAAGTCCCTTGCGGAGATAGACAAAACCCATCGTATCCATCACGCCCGGGTCATTGGGATACTTCGCTTTGGCTATCCGGGCGTAATTCAGCGCTTCGTCAAGATTTTCGTTTTTCTGGGCCAGCAGATAGGCAAGGTTGTTGGCAGCCGGTGCGAATTCCGGGTTGATCTCCAAAGCCTGGCGATAGTGCTGTTCGGACTTGTCCGGTTTCTGTTGCTGATCGTAAATCGTTCCCAGAATGGTGTGAAGACCCGCCTGTTTCGGGTTCTGCGCCAGAGCGGCTTCATACTGGGCAATAGCCTTGTCGGCCTTGTTGCCACGGAGATACATTCCGGCCAACGCATAATAGGGCGGCATGAAGTCAGGATCCAGCTTAAGGGACTGGCGGTAAGCGCTTTCGGCCTGATCGGTTTGCCCCCGCGCCTGCAGGGCATCGCCTTTCAGGCTGGTCAGGATGGCGCGGGCATGCATGTTGTCGCCGACCCTGGTCATAAGGGTATCACAGCGCATGATTATTTCGTCGAAACGTTTTTGGGCCCCTAAAATGCGAGCCGTCTGTCTGAAGGCTTCCAGCATGGTGGGATCCAATTCAAGCGCTTGATCGAAATAATGTATGGCCGCCTGTGGATCGCCGGAGGCATTTTTAAGCTGCCCCATCCGGAAATAGCCGTCGGGATTCCGGGGGTTGATCCGGATCAACTCAGCATAATGTTTGGCGGCCATCTCGAAATTTTTCCTGACCAGGGCGATATTACCCAATATCAAAATGGCCCGATAGTCCGAGGGGGCCATGGCCAGCACCTCTCGGGCCTCTTTTTCGGCCCGGTTAAGCTCCCCATCAGCCAGGTACACTTCCGCCATCATCAGGCGGGCCCGGGGTTGTTGTGGGACTAATTCAAGGGATTTCTGCAGCGCGGACCGGGCCACGTTGCGCTCGCCCTGGCCCAAATGGGCCACGGCCTTGAAATAGTGCGCCCGCGCGGCACTGGGCTCCTCCGCGATCAAGGCATCCAGCATCGTCAGGGCCTCCGTAAACCGGCGCTGGGATACCAGCAGTTCGGCTTTAAGCATCCGCGTGGGGGCATAACTGGTACGATTCTCCAGAATGCTGTCAGCCAGGGCCTCGGCCTCTTCGATTTCACCACCGGCCAGATAGAAACGGGCCAGTCGATTCTTAATTGACAGATCGTCAGGTTTGAGCGCCAGGGCCTTCTTATAAGCATCAAGCGCCTTGGCGCGTTCCTTGCGGCTTTCGTAAAACGCGGCCAACGCCAAATAAGATTTGCTGTTGTCGGGCGCAGCCGCAATGGCCTTTTGCAGCGCGGTTTCGGCCTTGTCGTACTGCCCCTGGCGTACCAGAAACTGGGCTTTGGTGATATAGAGCTCCACATTATCGGGGAAGTCGGCGATGGCACTATCAATCGTCTGAAGCGCTTCCTCCGCCTCCTGGTTAAAGACATAGAAACTGAACAGGGCCAAACGCGGCTCAAGGGACTCGGGCGAGGCTTGGTGTGCCGCCAGCAGGGTTTTCTCGCTTTCCGCGGGGCGACCCAACTGGGCTTCGATTCGTGCCTTGCCCAGATAAGCACTGACGCGATCCGGATCCTGTTCGATTGCACGGCGATAAATTGCCAGGGCCTCTTTATATTGTTTCTGGCGGACCAACAATCCGGCCTGCAACAACAGGGCTTCGGTGTTGTCCGGTTGTGCCGATAGGATCGTTTCGACTTTCTCTTGAGCCTTCTGATCCTGTTTGCCCAAGAACAGAAACGTGGCCAGCTTCAATTGGATCTCGAGGTTGGTGGGATCGAACCTGGCGGCCCGGCTGTAAGAGGTAAACGCACTGCGGGCGTTACCGAGTTTTAAATAGGTTTCACCCAGCTTAACATGCACGGCCGCCATGTTGGGGTCGATTTGAACCGCATTTTTAAACTCGATTTCGGCACTGCGATATTCCCCTTTGGCAAAATAAGCATCGCCGCTATCGACATAAGCCTGTTTTTTTTCTTCGTCTGTTGAGCAGCCAATCAAGAAACAGGCCAAAACAAAAGCCATTAACATGCCGAATTTTTGATCCATGCAAATCCTCCGGATAAAAAACGTCCGCCTATGGGTTCGCGTAAAAATAAGTTCACAAGTTTCAGGGTTGAGGCGCCCGTCGGGCAAGGCGCAAAAGCGGAGGAATAGCTGGCCTATTCCGAGCTTTCACAACGCCGCCGGGCGGGATGCATCGGCGCTTAAAATGTGAAGCTATTTTTGCGCGAGCCCTAAGGGTTTATGCGCCAACTATCAAAAGATATTATCATATTTCCGCCACCAAAAGAAGCTGGTTGCAAATTGTACAAGAGTGTACTATTTTATACAGACAAAAAAAAGCTTTATTTTTAACATTTTATCGTTCAGAATTCTTATTTTTTGGACGGCATTTGCCTCCCTTTACAGTCTGTATGGCACGCGTGCAGACAACTCCTTAGGGCATGCCTTATGGGAGCTATGATCGGTTATTGTGAAGTGTGACCTTTTGACGTTACGGTACGATATTACTCATAATGATCGCCTGTCATAAAGAAAGAAAATTCATCAGAGGACGAGAAAAAACGGGCCCTTCATTTGGACGAGGCCCGATAGCACCGCGTCCCAAACGGAAATAACGCATGACGACAAAAAACATACCGACCGACAGCCTTGTTGAAAGGCTTAACGAAATTTCCAGCTGGGTTTCATCCAGCCAGGATCTGGAACAACTCCTGGAACTGATTCTGGAAACGGCAACCGGCATTTTGAACACCAAAGCCGGATCCATTCTGCTGCTGGAAAGCCGCACCAATAATTTGGTTTTTAAAGCCATGACGGGTGAAAAAAAACAGCAGCTCAAATCTTTTACCATTAAACTCGGTCAGGGCATCGCCGGCCATGTGGCCCAATCAGGAAAACCGATTCTGATTGAAGACGTCTCCAAGGATCCTTTGTGGGATAATTCCATCAGCCACAGTCTGCGTTTCGAAACCCAATCGATTGCCTGTGTGCCCATGCAGATCGGCAAGGAAATTGTGGGCGTGCTTGAAGTTATCGACAAAACTGACGGCCGCCCCCTGCAATCATCGGATTTGAAACACCTGTCGGTTTTTTCGGAGGTGGCCGCCCGCGCCATTAAAAATGCCAAGCGCTTCGAGCGCGTTCACCGCGAATACCACGATTTGCGCGAGGAACTGGCCTCCAAGCACCAGATCATTGGAAAAAGTCGTGCCCTCAAGCGGACATCCACTGAAGCCTTGAAAGTCGCCAACTCCAATACCAGCCCCCTGGTTCTGGGCGAACGCGGCCCCGGCAAGGAGTTGCTGGCCCGCCTCATTCACCGGGCCAGCCCGCGCAAAGACGGCCCTCTGATAGTGTTGAACTGCGCCGCGCTTCAGGAGACCCTGCTGGAAGCCGAGCTTTTTGGATATGAAAAAGGGGCCTTTACGGGTGCCCTCAAGCGCAAAATCGGAAAATTCGAACTGGCCGACGGCGGGACGATTTTCCTTGATGAAATCGGTGAAATGAGTGCCGGAATGCAGGCCAAGCTTCTGCGGGTCCTCCAGGAAGGCGTTTTCTACCGCGTCGGCGGGAACGATTCGATATCCGTCGATGTTCGGGTCATCTCCGCCACCAACCGGGACATCGTCCAGGAAGTCAAGGATGGCAACTTCCGGGAAGACCTCTTCTATCGTCTCAACATCGTCGCCATTCAAATGCCGCCGCTACGGGAAAGGAAAGAAGACATCCCCATGCTGGCAGACTATTTCCTGGATGAATTTCGCCGCGAGCGCGGCCTGCCCAATTTAAGACTGTCGGATCAGGCCATCCAGCGCATGCTGAAATACGACTGGCCCGGCAACATCCGGGAATTGAGCAACGCCATTGAAAGGGCGGTGGTCATGGGCGATGGCCAGACGATCATCCCCGAAGACCTGCCCATTTTCAACTCGCAGACTTGCGATACCGGCCTGGAAGTCGGTTTGACCTTGAAGGAAGCACTCAATCGGTTTAAAAAGGAATTTATAACCATCAACCTTGATCATACCGACGGAAATCGCAGCAAAGCCGCCAAACTCATGGGAATTCAGCGGACGTATCTCTCCCGTCTCATATCAAAATACGGCTTGCGCTGAAGCCAATCGACCCTGATTATCAGGAGAACGGCGAACTCATTTTTTTACGCGAGCCCCCAGCGGACATGCCCCTCCCAGCATTCCGTGGCAGGCATCAGGATCGTCTTCGAGCCGGCGCCCCTCGGAAAGGCCGCCGGCGGCCCGGCCACCCCGAATTAGGGTCGCCAGGTTGACTTCCCCACGTTTTTATACTTTAAAACTTAAGAGATGATTGACTAACCACTTAAAAATTCAATCTTTTTATGCCTTCATACCGCTGTCAATACATGACCCCCCAGGGGACATATGAAACCCGCTCCATCACGGCCGGTTCCAAGGCTGATTTAAGATGGCGCCTGGAGCAGGAAGGCCATTTTATTTACAAAATCATCCGCAAGGACCGGATCCGTCTGTCGTTTACGAATCCATCCAGGACCCGTAAATTCAAACTTCGGGATTTTTTCTCCTTCAACAAGGAATTTGCGGTGCTGATCAGCACGGGTCTTCCCATCGTCAATGCCCTTGATACCATCACAGAAAAAAGCAGGGCCACCGAGCTCACTGAGATTCTCCAGCAAATCCGCTACGACGTTTCAACCGGGGAATCCCTTTCGGAAGCGTTCGCCAAATACCCCCGTCACTTTTCCGGACTCTATCTTTCCGCCCTGCAGGCAGGCGAAAAAAGCGGCAACATCCCGGATGCTCTCAGCAAACATACCGACTATCTGAAAAAAGTCATGGCCCTGCGCCGCAAACTGGTCACCGCCTCGGTTTATCCGCTGATATTATCGGGAGCGTCCATCGCGGTGCTGCTTTTGCTGCTTGTGTGGGTGGTCCCCTCCTTTACCCAGACCTATTTCGAATCCGGCACGCCCCTGCCGGCCATGACCACCATTCTGATCACTTTCAGCAACACCATCCGATCGCACTTTGGCTATCTTATTCTGGCCGGCCTATTCCTTTTTATCGGATTCCGCTGGGCCCAACGCAAGGATGCGTTCAAACTGCGGTTCGATCAGCTCATACTTCATCTGCCTTACACCGGCCGCATCTACCGCAACTACGCCACGGCGTTGTTTACCCGCACGGTGGCCATGATCCTGAGCGCCGGCGCACCGCTGATCGAATCCGTAAAGCTTGGGGCCGGCGCCTTGAACAATCGTTTTCTTCAGGAAAACACCGTCCGTATTGTTGCGCGCATTACCGAAGGCTACGGGTTTTCCGAAGCACTGGAAGAAACCGGACAATTCCCCCATATGGCCGTACGAATGATTGCCGCCGGTGAGAGCGGAGGCGAACTGGAACAAGTGCTGCTGGACGCCGCTGATTTCTACGACGACGAAGTGGACGTCATGCTTTCAGCCCTGTCCACCGGGATCGAACCGGCCCTGATGCTGCTTATGGGCCTGGTCATCGGTTTTATCGTACTGGCCATGTACCTGCCCATATTCCAATTGGCCGGTACCGTCTTTTGACGCACAGCCTTCACCATATGTACGCCGCAGAGACAAGGGACGCCGGGCAATTATCAACGAAAGGCAAGAGGCTTCGATAAAGGTTCAATATCAAGGCGTGCAAAACCTGAGGAATGAGGCGTACTCGTTGTACGCTGGAATGACGAGGGTTGCCGCGCAACAACAAAGAAAAGCAGAAGGTTTCGATAAATGGCCAAGGTTAAGGCGTACAAGCCCCGAGGAATGAGGCGTACTTGTCGTACGCCCCAAAGACGAGCAGCGCAGTACAACGCAGAGATTGGTCGTTTAGCGGAACCGACCCAATAAACATATGGCACCCAAGGCATACAAACAGCTCCGTTTCGGCGATTGGGCCCTGAAACTGGGGTTCATGACCCAGGATGATCTCAAGTACATCCTTTCCAAGAAGAACATCTCCAAGCAGATGATCGGGCAGTTGTGCCTGGAAGAAGGTTTGATTGACGGAGAGGACCTGGCCCAGATCATGGCGGCCCAGTTCTCTTACCGCTATGTCAAACTGAACGGCAAAATCCCATCGGGACTGACGCACCTGGTGCCACTGGACCTGATGGCCCGCTACAAATTCGTGCCGGTTAAAAAGCGGGGAGATCAACTCACCATTGCCATGGCCGAACCGAAACACCTGCTGAAGCTGGTGGACGAGCTGGAAATGCTGACCGATCTGGAGGTCAGCGCCGTCGTCGCCAGCGAAAAAAACATTAAAAAAGCCATCAATCGCATCAAGACATCGCGCAATATCATCGACCCCACGAGCGACGATATGCAGCTTTCGGTGGTCAAGGAATCGGACAAGGGCGAATACATTCTCAGCGCCGAAAAAGTCTCCACGGAAGAAAGCCCGATAGTCAAACTGGTCGACTCGACCATTCTGGACGCCATCAACAAACGCGCCAGCGATATCCATATCGAAACCACCATCAAAGGCATTATCATTCGCTACCGCATCAACGGTATGCTCCACCAGGCCACGAATCCCATCGACGCCAAACACCAGAGCCCTATCATTTCCCGCATCAAGGTCATGTCGGAACTGGACATCTCCGAGAAGCGCATTCCCCAGGACGGCCGCTTCAAGCTCAAAGTCTCGGACCGCTTCATCGATTTCCGGATTTCCATTCTGCCCACGATTTTCGGTGAAGATGCCGTCATCCGGATACTGGACCGTGAAAGTATCGCCGGGCGGCGCGGCGATTTTCGTCTCGACGGGATTGGTTTTGCCGAGTATGAATTACTGCGGATTCGCCGTATGATCAATGCGCCTTACGGCATGTTCCTGATGACCGGGCCCACCGGCAGCGGCAAAACCACCACCCTTTACGGCGCCCTCTCGGAAATCACCCACCGGGACACCAAAATTATCACCATCGAGGACCCGGTCGAATATCAATTGGAGGGCATCGTCCAGATTCCGGTAAACGAAAAAAAGGGGCTTACCTTTGCGAAGGGTCTCCGGTCGATTTTGCGGCATGACCCGGATAAAATCCTGGTCGGTGAAATCCGGGACCCCGAAACCGCCCAGATTGCACTGCAATCCGCCCTGACCGGCCATATGGTATTTACCACGGTGCATGCCAATCGGTCTTTCGATGTGATCAATCGCTTTACCCACATGGGCATTCAGCCGGACAACCTGATGGCCGCCTTGAATTGCATTGCCTCCCAGCGTCTGATCCGGACCCTGTGCGAATGCAAATCCCGCTATACGCCGGACGAGGCCGAACTGATGGAATCAGGCCTCTCCCCTAAAATGGTGAAAGGGTATGAATTTTTCACGGCCAAAGGGTGCGAACGTTGTCAGGGGACGGGATACCAGGGCCGGAAAGCCGTTATCGAAATCATGGAAATGGACGACGATATGCGGGAGATGTTCATCTCCCGCGCCCCCATCGCCCAGATCAAACAAATTGCCCGCGAATCCGGAACTATTTTTCTGAGGCGGGCAGCGCTTCAGGAAGTGTTCAACGGCACGACAACCCTCCGGGAAACCAACCGGGTAACCTTCGTCGAAATGGATGGTTAAGCTGTGCGGTGGTTGCTGAAAAATTCTCTGGCCGGTATCGAGATCGGTCCGAAAGCCTTGAAAATGGCGGTGATCGAGCGGCTTAACAGCAAATGGCGCCTGGTTCATTGGGATAGCGTGCCCCTGCCCGATGACACGGTCAAACCGGCCTTCAAATCGCCCAACGTCTTGAACCCGGAGGATTTTATCAGTGCCCTTCAAAGACTGCTCGACGGCTACCAGGGCAAAATTGCCACGGCCGGCCTATCACTGCCGAGCGAGATTATTCGCATTCTGATTCGCGAATACCCGAAATTGCCGGAGGCGCGCGCGGAAACCGAGAAGCTTATCAACTGGAGCCTGGAAAAATCTTTTCATTTCCCCATTGAAAACACCCGGGTTTCCTATCAGCCTACCGGTCGCGATGCGGCCGGCAATGAGAACCTGCTGGTTACCATTGGCATGAAACGCGTCATTCAACAGTTTGAAACGCTGCTGGCCGGCCAGTCGGTTGACGCGCGTGTGGTCCGACCGGCCGGCATC
>JAERRP010000468.1 GCA_016735415.1 Desulfobacterales bacterium
GTCATGGTCTGGGCCCGGGAGGAGTTGCTCCGGCAATTGCGCGCCAGCCAGGACAAGGCCCTGCAGGTTCTCGAACTCCTGGGCGCGCGCCTTCGCCACCAGCTCGAAGAACGCAAAACGGCCTCTCCGATTTCCCTGGCCGCCCGTATTCTGCTGGACACTTCCCGTCAGGGCACCCTGCCGGTGAAAACGGACTGGCTGAGTCGGCAGTGCGGATTCGGTGGAGACGATTTCCGTAAAATGCTGCAGGTCTGGGAGCAACACGCCTGGATTCACATCGATCAATCGAATGGCAGGGTCTTTGTCGATGATCACCAAAGCCTGGATACCCAGATCGGAATGCCATGACGCCGGAGCGAAAGAAGCACAGCGACCCGCGCGAACATGTTGAATCCCTGGGCTTTCAAAACCGGCGTCATTATCTGGAGGTGGCCCTGGGGCGCAACATCGGCCTGTTTTCCGCGGCCGAGCAGGAACGCCTTTGCAACGCCCGGGTGGCCATCCCGGGCCTGGGCGGCGTGGGCGGCGTCCATCTGGTCACGATGGCCCGCATGGGCATCGGGGGCTTTCGGCTGGCCGAGTTCGACGTTTTTGAACCGGCCAACATCAACCGGCAGTACGGTGCCAAAATCGAACACTTCGGGCGACCCAAGCTCGATACTATGGTCGAGGAAGCGCTCGCGATCAACCCCTTTCTGGATCTGAATCTTTTTCCCGAAGGCGTTAACGAAAAAAATGTGATTTCTTTTCTGACGGGAGCGGATATCGTGGTGGACGGGATGGACTTCTTCGCCTTCGAGACCCGTCGCCTGATTTTCAATCGGGCCCGCGAAATGGGCATTCCCGTGATCACAGCGGGCCCCATAGGTTTCAGTGCAGCCCTGCTGGTTTTTCTGCCCGACCGCGGCATGTCGTTTGATGAATACTTCGCCATCGATGACGGCATGACACTGGAAGAAAAACTGCTGGCTTTTTTTGTCGGGCTGGCGCCCCGCGCGACCCAGATGCGCTATATCGATCCGACCCGTATCGACATGCGCGCCCAGCAGGGACCGTCACTGGCAGCGGCCTGCCAGCTCTGCGCTTCGGTGGCCGCCACTGAAGTTGTCCGCATCCTTCTGGAACGTCCGGGCATTCGTGCGGCGCCGCACTATTTCCAGTACGATCCCATGGTCCGCCAGTTTCACCGGGGGTATCTGTTCAAGGGCAACCGGCATCCCCTCCAGCGCTTTAAGCTGAAGCGACTGAAAGCCTACTGGCTGAAATCCGAAGTTCCTGTCCAGATCGACTGGCAGCCGGCCCCGCTGATCCCAAAAAAAAGTACAAGCTTATCCCGTCCCATCGTCGATTACATCATTCAGGCGGCTGTCCGGGCCCCTTCGGGGGATAATTGCCAACCGTGGCGTTTCCGCGTGCGGAAAAACCGGATGGCGCTTTATCTGCGACCTGAAATTGACCGGTCCATTTTCAATGTCGACCAGTATGCTTCTCTGATTGCCTGCGGGGCGGCGGTGGAAAACATGCGGCTGGCGGCCTCGCGCTTCGGTTTTGAGGGTCGGGTGAAGCCGTTCCCGCAACCGGAAGAGCCCTTGCGGGTGGCTGATATCCATTTTAAAGCCGGGGCCGGGGACGAAGATCCACTGCAAGCCTTTATCCCCGAGCGCCACACCAACCGTACGGTTTACGACGGCCGGGCGATCAAACCCGAAGTCCTCTCGGCCCTTACGGCGGAAACCAAAGAGTTTGCGGGGGTCGAACTCACACTTATCCAGGATCGGGAAATACGACGGCAGATTGCTCGGCTGGCTTGGCGGGCAGACCGGATTAGACTGGAAAACCGCCATCTGCATGCGCACTTCATGAACATGGTCCGCTTTAGGGCCAGCGAGGCCCTGAGCCGGCGCGACGGCCTGCCCCTGGCCAATCTGGAAGCCGGAAAGGGCGGAGACCTGTTTCTACGGCTGACCCGACCCTGGCCGGCAATGAACGTTTGCAACCGCCTGGGGGCTTCCCGTCTGATCGCGCGGATTTCCTACAACGGTGTCATGCAGGCCTCCGCGTTGGGCCTTGTCAGATGCCGTGATCATGTTCCACAGGATTTTTTCGAAGGGGGGCGGGCCCTGCAGCGGATCTGGCTGGCCGCCACCCGTGCGGGGCTTGATTTTCAGCCCATGGCCGCCATCACCCTTTTCCGGCTGCGCTGGCAGCTGGGGCAGCAGAACACATTCCCACCGAACCAGCGCCGGCAGCTGGAAGCCATCTGGCCGGTCTACGAGCGCCTGTTCAATGCCGATGGTGCTTCCATGCAAAGCCACGTCATGCTCTTTCGCATCGGCTACGGAAAACGGGTCGCCTGCCGGACCCTGCGCCGCCATACAGACACCTTCGTCGATCCCTAACCTGCCACCGATACCCGCCTGCCGTTGTGCGCTTCCATACCAAGGGGAATCTTGACACGCGCCGCTAGCCTATGAACCCC
>JAERRP010000351.1 GCA_016735415.1 Desulfobacterales bacterium
ACCGCCCTGAGCTGATGGCACCTTTCCAATAAAAAAGGCTGCCGTTTGGCAGCCTTTTTTATTGAAGGCTAACATGTTACGATCAGTCGCAGAGTTCGAACAGAGCCGCCGCCCCCATCCCCCCCCCGATGCACATGGATTCCACGCCGTATTTCACGCCGCGTTCTTTCATGTTGCGCAGGAGCGTGGCACACAACTTGGCCCCGGTGCAACCCAGGGGATGCCCCAGGGCAATGGCGCCGCCGTTCACGTTGATCTTGTCCATGTCCTTTTCAAGGCCCAGTTCGCGAATGCAATAGATGGCCTGGGAGGCAAAGGCCTCGTTGATTTCAAAAAGCCCCACATTCCGGATGTCCATTCCGGCCAGTTGCAGCAGTTTCGGGATGGCATAGGCCGGACCGACCCCCATTTCGTCCGCTTTGCAGCCCACGGTGGTGTAACACTTCAGTTTGGCGATCGGCTTGAGCCCCAGTTTCTGGACCATGTCGCCGCTCATGATGACGCTGGCGGCAGCGCCGTCCGTGGTCTGGGACGAATTGCCGGCCGTGACCGAACCGTTGACGGCAAACACCGGACGCAGTTTGGCCAGGCCCTCAACGGTGGTGGTGGGCCGGACACCGTCGTCGAAATCCTGCAGAAAAGTCTCTTTCTGAAAGGTTCCGTCGGCCGTCTGCACATAGCGGGCCGCCGGGGTGGGAACGATCTCGGTATACTTCCCGTTTTTCTGGGCGTCGGCCGCCTTCATCTGGGAATTGCAGGCGAATTCGTCCTGGGCTTCACGTGGCACATCATAGCGTTTGGCGACGTTTTCCGCCGTGATCCCCATGGAAGCATACAGATCCGCCTGCCGCCGGGTGTATTCCGGATGCGGGCGGGGCAGGTTGCCGCCCATGGGCACGTAGGTCATGGATTCGACCCCGCCGCCGATGGTCACCTCGGCCCACCCGGCCATAACGCGCAGGGAGGCCTGCGCAATGGCTTCCAGACCGGAAGAGCAGAAGCGGTTGATGGTGGCGCCGCTTACCGTTTCGGGAAAACCGGCGATCTGGCCGGCGATGCGGCCGATATTGAGCCCCTGCTCGGCTTCCGGAAACGAGCAGCCGATCATGAGGTCCTCCACGTCCTTCTTTTCCAGATCGGGAGTCTTTTCCACCGCCGTGCTCAGGATAAAGGAAAGCAGATCATCGGGTCGTGTGTCCTTGAAAGCCCCCTTGGTGCGACGGCATCCGGGGGTGCGGACGGATGTGACGATATAGGCATCTCTCATCTTGGTTCCTCCTTGGATGACAGCTTGTATTTAGTTGCGAAGTGGTTTACCCGTTTTCAGCATGTGTTCGATCCGGGCCAGGGTCTTCTCCTCTTTCAGAAAATCAATGAAAGCGGCCCGTTCCAGACTCAGAATCACATCCTCGTCGATGGCGCTGTTGGTGCGCACATCACCCCCGGCGATGACGGTGGCGATTCGCCGCGCCAGGAAGGCATCATGCGCGGTAACATAACCGGCGCTCAACATATTGAAAATCTCGCCGTTGACCATGCCTTCGGCCGCCACCCCCAGGACCTTGAGCGGGCGTTTGACAGGCGAGGCATACCCCTGGTCGGCCATGCGCAGGACTTCTTTTTTGGCTTCCCCGATCAACAGATCGCGGTTGAAGACGATCCGGTCGTTGGGTCCCAGAAAACCATTGGCCCGGGCTTCGGCCGCGGACATGGAAACCTTGGCCGTAGCGATGCTCATGAAGGTGGGGATGAAATACTTGGCCAGATCGACATCCGCAAGGTTTTCAGGAATGCTGCCGACGGCTCTTTTCCAGAGATTCTTGCAGCCGCCGCCGGAGGGCAGGAGCCCCACCCCGATTTCGACCAGCCCCATGAAAAGGTCAGCGTGAGCCACGATGCGGTCGGCTGCCAGGCAGACTTCGCAGCCGCCGCCCAAAGTCATCCCATAGGGCGCGGCCACCACCGGAAAGGGGCTGTAGGTCTCGCGCTGCACCACGGCGTGCAGGGATTTAATCATGTCATCGACTTCGTTGAGGCGGTTGTCCCTGACGGCAGTGCCCACCTGGACCAGATCGGCCCCGGCGGAAAAGGCCCCCGGCATGCCGCCGGCCTGGTTGCCGATCACCAGGCCCAGGCCGTTTTCTTCGACATGGTCCATGGATTCGTTCAAGAACTGGATGATTTCAGCATTTAACGCATTCATCTTGGTGTGGAATTCACAGCAGAAAACGCCATCGCCCAGATCTACCAGGGACGCCGAGGCACAGCTTTTAACCAGATTGCCGGAGCCTTTGAGGGCGGCCAGGGAGATATTGCTTTGGCTGACGACGATTTCTTTGTAGGTCCCAGCGTCGAAATCATAGAAAAAACGCTTGCCGTTCTCGGTTTTATAGAAATTCTCGATCCCGGCCGACAGCATCTGTTTAATCTTTTCGGGGACGTTCAAGCCATCCTTTTCAATTTTGGCGACCGATTCCCTGACGCCGAGGGCGTCCCAGGTTTCAAAGGGTCCCATCTCGAAATTGTAGCCCCACTTCATGGCGTTGTCGATTTCAACGATCGTATCGGAAATTTCCGGAATCCGGTTGGCCGAATAGATCAACTGGTTGGCTACGGCTTTCCAGGCAAAAACAGCCCCCTTGTCGTCGCCATAGACAATCGCCCGCAGTTTTTCGGGCAGGCTCCTGGCTTTTTTTGCTTCCGTCAGGCAGGGGAAAACCGCCTTCTGCCAATCCTCGTATTCCATGGTGGCGGGGTTGAGTACCTTGCGGATTTTCTTCCATTCCGGCGTCAATTCGCTTTTGTAGAAACCCGCCTGGGTTTTTTTGCCAAGCAGTTTCTTCTCGATCATCCGATCGAAGAAATCCGGAAGGACAAAATCCTTCTTTTCTTCCTCATCGCCGACCAGATCGTAGCTGTTGCGGGCCACATGCCCCAGGGTATCCAGGCCCACCAGGTCGGCGGTCTTGAACATGGCGGTCTTGGGCCGTCCCATGGCCGGGCCGAAAAGAGCGTCGACTTCGGTCACCGTCAGCCCCTCGGCCGCCATTAATTGCATGGTTTTGACCATTCCCTGAACACCGATACGGTTGCCTACGAAATTGGGGGTGTCCTTGGCCCAGACGATGCCCTTGCCCAGGATTCGCTCGCCGAAGTCGGCCATAAAGGTCAGAATGTCGGCGCCGGTCTCCTGGCCGGGGATGATCTCCAGCAGATGCATATAACGGACCGGATTGAAAAAATGAGTGCCCAGAAAATGTTGGCGGAAGTCTTCGCTCAATCCTTCCGACATGGCCTTCAGCGGGATACCCGAAGTGTTGGATGAAATAATCGTCCCCGGGCGGCGGACCTTGTCGATCCGGGCGAACAGGTCCTGTTTGATTTTAAGGTTTTCAACCACGACTTCAACGATCCAGTCACAATCGGCGAGTTGGTCGAAATCGTCTTCAAGGTTGCCGATGGATATCAGGTCGATATCCTTTTTCTGCATGAGCAGGGCGGGCTGAATTGTTAAAAGGTTGTCATAACCGGCTTTGACCATCCGGTTGCGGGCCTGCGGGTCTTTTTTTTCCGCTTCGGAAAGATCGAAGGGAACGATGTCCAGCATCACTGTTTTGATCCCGGCACTGGCCAGCAAAGCGGCGATTCCGCCGCCCATCACGCCGGAACCGACAACCGCTGCCTTTCTGATTTTTCTTACCATGATTACCTCCCTCAAGATAAAGGAACGTGTATTATTAATGGGTATTCACTACACCTATCTGGCTCGGTTCAATCTGTCAAGCGAAAAGATAATTTTTGATTTATTATTATATACATTATATTTTCAGTTATTTATATACTTATATGAATTAATGAAATATCAAACGGGACGAATGTCATAAAAAAATACGGCCATATTTATTAATGAACAATTATTCATATCCTCTATTTAACCCCAATATGTCGGTTTCAGCCTAAATTTATTTAAGTTATGATGCCTTCGACCCGCTTCCGAAGGGCTGCAGTGGCATGAATTATCGCCCAGTAACCCGCTCCACACGCTTTCGGGCCACCTCGGAAAACACCCCTCAGGGTTCGCGTAAAAATAAGTTCACAAGTTTCAGGGTTGAGGCGCCCGTCGGGCAAGGCGTGAAAGCGCAGGAATAGCGGTCCTATTCCGAGCTTTCACAACGCCGCCGGGCGGGATGCATCGGCGCTTAAAATGTACGTTATTTTTTCGCGAGCCCTAAGGTTGCGCTTGCGAATGACGCGTCCGAAGTGTCAGGGATAGCCGGAAACCGGGATCAGAATCAAAGGGCGGTGGTGTAAAAAAACGATCGTCTGAGAGCAGTGGGGTGCAATTAATCAGTCCGGCACCGCGCCGTTGCGCCTATTATCAAGGGTCTTTATCTTCCTGATCAGGGGCCGAAGGGGCCCCCAGCAGGGCGGTTATCTGGACAAAATTTTCACCTGGAATCTCCTTCCCGGATAAGCGCCCGGGTTTCAGTTCGACCGGCGTGTTCCATTGTTGACGCCGATCAGGGCAAAAAAGACCATTTCTGAACGGATACTAGTTATCTTTTTTGACCCCGCGCTGCAAACCCCGTTGCCGAAACCGCTTCGGGAGGGGTATTGACACGCCCATTAAACCATCCTAAGAGACAGACCATGGCTTCATTTTACAGGATTTCAATATTTTATAAAATGAAGGCCCCCTTCTCAGAATCAGGCGGTGCTGCCTTCCGGCCGATACCGGCGGCGGCCTCCCGCTAATCAGGCATCACCGCGGTCGCGCCGGGAACGCACAGGCCCGCCGGGCCATCGGCAACCTTCACCACCCCCAAAGGAGGCTTACATGACCGGTCGACCCATTGAACCCACCCCCTCGGCTTATGGTTATCCCCTGCTCATAAAAAACATCCTCCGGACCCCGTTGCAGTATGCACCCGATCAGGAAATCGTCTATCGGGACCAGAGGCGCTACACCTACCGCACCCTCAATCAGCGGATTCACAAGCTGGCCCACATGCTGTCCGCCGCCGGCGTAAAACCCGGCGACACCGTGGCCGTGATGGACTGGGACAGCCATCGCTATCTCGAATGCTTCTTTGCGATTCCCATGATGGGCGCCGTCCTGCACACCATCAACATCCGGCTGTCCCCGGACCAGCTGCTTTACACCATCAATCATGCCGAAGATGACGTGATCCTGGTTTTCTCGGAATTCCTTCCCATGCTGGAAGCGATCAGGGACCAGATCAAGACGGTCAAAACAATTATCCTCCTGACGGACGGTGAAAGGCCGGAAACCCGTCTTGCGCTGAAAGGGGAATACGAAGATCTGCTCGAGGGGGCCGGCGACCGCTACGGTTTCCCGGATCTGGATGAAAACACAATGGCAACGACCTTCTACACCACCGGGACCACCGGTCTGCCCAAGGGGGTTTTCTACAGCCACCGCCAGATCATGCTCCACACTTACGGGCTCATGTCGGGCTTCTGTATCTATAAATCCCAGATCACCATGGACTCCGGGGATGTCTACATGCCCATCACCCCCATGTTTCACGTCCACGCCTGGGGCGTGCCCTACCTCTGCACCATGATCGGCACCAAACAGGTTTATCCGGGGCGCTATGAACCGGAGATGCTCCTGAAACTCCTGCTCACGGAAAAAGTCACCTTCTCCCACTGCGTCCCCACCATCCTGCATATGCTGGTCAGCAGCCCGGCCGTGAAGGACTTCGACCTGTCGAACTGGAAAGTCATTATCGGCGGTGCCGCCATGTCCCGGGGACTGTGCAAGGCCGCCCTCGATCTGGGCATCAACGTGGCTTCCGCCTACGGCATGTCCGAAACCTGCCCGATCCTGACCGCCGCCAACTTGAAACCCCACATGCTGGACTGGGACACGGATCGACAGGTCGGCATCCGCTGCAAGACCGGACTGCCGGTGCCGAACGTCGACCTGAAAGTCGTGGACCCCAGCGGACAGGCCCTGCCCCATGACGGCCAGACAGCCGGTGAGGTGGTGGTACGCGCCCCCTGGCTGACGCAGGGGTATGTCAAAGATCCTGAAAAAAGCGAAGAATTATGGCGCGAGGGCTGGCTGCATACGGGAGATGTGGGCAATATCGATGCCGAGGGCTATCTCCAGATCACCGACCGGATGAAGGATGTCATTAAAACCGGCGGGGAATGGATTTCATCCCTGGAACTGGAAGATATCATCAGCCAGCACGAAGCTGTAAGCGAAGCGGCCGTTATTGGTGTGCCCGACGATAAATGGGGCGAGCGCCCCCTGACCCTGGTGGTTTTAAAACCGGAATTTGTCGGTCAGGTAACGGCCGAAGCGCTGAAAGATTATTACAACCAATTCGTCGAAAACGGCACCATCCCGAAATACGGCGTGCCCGACCGGGTGATCATCAGCGATCAGATCGCGAAAACCAGCGTGGGCAAGATCAACAAGAAGGAACTGCGCAAGCAATACCGCTGATGGCCCGGCGCCGCACCCACCGGCGGAACGGCCTGCCCAGGGGTGTCGGCTTCTCGGCGACACCCAGGCCGGGCGGAAGACCGCAGCGGGCAGATGGCACTCTACAGTGCCC
>JAERRP010000806.1 GCA_016735415.1 Desulfobacterales bacterium
CTTCTCTCTTGGGGAATAAAAGCACCTATATATCTTCAAACCACAACAGTTGACCAAGATTTGCTTGATGGTTTCGATATAGAAATAAAGCTTCAAAAACGCTTCAAAAAAAAGAAATTAAGGATATTATATCTGGCCCGACTTGAGAGGGACAAGGGGATATTTGAAACAATTGATGCTGTAAAGATTTTACGGGAAAGGCAGATTCATGTTGATCTTTCTATTGCAGGTGATGGGCCGGTACGTCAAGAGGTAGAGGATTACGTTCAGGATATTGATGTATTAAATGGATGCGTAAATTTTCTAGGATATATTCGTGGGCAAAACAAAGCCAATGCTTTTGCAACCCATGATATCTATTGTTTTCCTTCTTATTTTGGTGAGGGACTGCCCAATTCGGTATTGGAAGCGCTTGCTTTTGGTATGCCTGTAATAACCTGTTCTGTCGGTGGTCTGGCAGATATATTTCATGATGAAACAATGGGGGCACTTGTTCCCCCAAGAACTCCCGAAGCCGTTGCCGATACAATTAAAAAATACAATCTGAATCGTGAAGAAATGGCGCACATTGCCCGATATAATTTTCTATATGCAAAGAAATTTTTAGCGCCCAATGTAGCTGCTCAACTGCTCAGTATTTATTCTGAAACACTCAATTATTCAAAGAAGCATTAATCGAAGATTGGATTATTAAAAATTTTGGAAGGATGTAATGAAGACATTAATGATAGGCATGGATGGCGTTCAGGCGGAGACATTTCAAAGAGACTGGACACCATACATTTCATCCCTTATTAAAAGAGGCGAGCAACTTCTGCTGAAGGAGGACCTTATCAGCCGCGGCTGGGATGAAATCCTGACTGGGCAGCATGCAATCACAACAGGCGCGCTATATGATCGGGCGGTTTTAAACGGGACCCATGAATGGAATACCAAATTCAAGATGAATGATATTCCGGGGTTGGGAACGGAGGTCAAGCCGATATGGCAGGTGCTGAACGATCAGGGGTACCGTGTCGGCATCATGAATGTGCCGACAACCTCTCCTGCCCCTGCGGTGAACGGTTTTTTTGTGTCAGGCGGAGGCGGGGGCACTGCTGTCTTGCAAGAGGTCGCTACAGAGCAATGCCATCCGGAAGAAATTGTACCTGTACTTAATGATATAGGGTATATTCCCGATGAAAGGCCCCCCAGCCTGTTTGGTGAGAAGAAATTATACCAGCCCAAAGACCTCTTTGCCCGCCTTGAAAAGATGGTTGAAAAACGAACCCAGGCATTCATGAAACTGGCAAAGGACTATGAAATAGACTTTGGTTTTATTGTTTATAAGTCCTCATGTGTCATGGCTGAAATTTTTTGTCTGCCTGACTGGGCGCGGCATCTGAAGGGTACCAAGGGCGTAAACCAAGAGTTATTGGATGCGATAAAGCATTTTTATCAATTTTTTGATGAGCAAGTCAGGTTGCTGGTCGAATCATTTTCCGATCCGGAGGTTGTTCTGGTTTCTGATCATGCCATGACTGTCACTAAGTGGCATGTCAACATCAATACGTTTCTCCGGGAACTGGGATTTCAAAAAGCATCTTCAAAAAGCAAAAGTGTTTACAAATTTATAAATTATGTAAAATTATGTACGCCTGTTTCGATAAGAACTAAACTTGGAAAAATATCCAAAGTTAGAAAAGCCTATGTTGGTGTGACACCTTTTGACACAAAAAGTTCGATGGCATTTTGTATGGTGATGGGCGATTGGGTGCCCGGCATATTCATCAATGACAGGGAAAGGTTCGGCGGTCCGGTGCCGAAAAGCAACATCCATGGATTAAGTGAAAAAATTGTGCTGGCTTTTAACTCGGCACCCGCATCCATTGAACATGGCCTGTCCGCCCGGACTAAACCGGATATCA
This sequence comes from Desulfobacterales bacterium, assembly GCA_016735415.1. The sequence continues at coordinate 1,908 of JAERRP010000806.1, forward strand.
AAACAGCGTCGTCCCCGTATTTTCCGGATGTTATCCTTGATCTGCCGGATGGGTATCTGACTACAAATGCGTCTCAGCCTTTTGTTAAAGAGTTTAATTTGCCGGAAGGGCCTCAGGATTTCACCTCTGTTGTTAAGGGACCGTCTTTATGCGCAAAAGCACGTACACCCCTATCCGTAACTGTTAACAATGGCTGGAAAGTAAAAACGACCTCAGAAAAACAGGATTTGAGATTGATTTACGATCATGTTC
>JAERRP010000007.1 GCA_016735415.1 Desulfobacterales bacterium
CCCGCCGGGATGAACTTGAAAGGATACCGATTGAAGGCAAATTCGGTCAAGGGAAACGGCGCTTCAGCTTGGCCCGGATCATGTGTAAGCTGGCCTTGACATCCGAGACGGCGATCACGGTAGTCTTTATGGTGATGAATCTGGAGAAGTGGCTGAAAAGCCATTTTTTTGCTACTTTTTACATCCTCAAAGTGACATTTTACGTTCCTCGGAGGATCAACAAGCTGATTTGATGCGTTCAAGGGCTATTCGAACCATTTTCACCATGTGCTCAAATGCATCTGTCAACTGCGAGGGGCAGGTATTTATCTGAATTAAGACTGTTTACCAGTTATTCAGGAAGCCCTACGTATAGCTGCTATATAGCAGCCAGTAGTAATCTTATTTTCAGACGGCCGCCCCCAACATATGGTGGTTGGCCTTTTTACCAGAAAAATCGTGATGAGGTCGATCTGGAATAAAAGAGCGCTAATTACACTACACCGCAGCTACTATTAATTGTGCCTTATCCTGGGGCCATGATTTCGTATTAGTCGTTCTGCCAAATTAAAGGCCGCTGTTTTTGATTCGCCTCTGTTGTCTTACCATTTCCTTCATCATTACGGCATCATCAAAAGGCGCCGGTGATTCGCAGATGATGGTCGTCTGCTTCCGGTGGCGCACGAGGGCCTCCATCAGCGGTTGGAAATAGGCCGGTTGCATGCGAATGTGTTTTTTCTCGCCTTTGGCCGTGTATTCGATACCCGAGAAGTGGGCATGAAAGGACTCCGGGAGGCTGGGCATCAAGGCGTCATAGTCGATCACGCCCTGCTGGCGGGCATAGAGGTGGGCGAAATCGACGGTCAGACCGCAGCCGGTTTCCTGCATCAGCGCGAGCAATTCTTCGGTGGCGCCGAACTGGGAGGGTTTGCCGGTAATTTCAGGGCACAGGGTGACCCGCCAGGCCGCCAGGCGGATCTGCTGCTGGGGATCGCGAATCTGGTCGCGGATCAACCGGTAGGTTTCACGGGGCGGGCGTTTCTGGTAGAAGCCGGCATGGAAGACCACGTTGCGGGCCTCCATCAAGTGGGCCCGGTGGCAGCTGTCCAGGATGCGCTGGCGGCTGGCGACGATTTTGTCTTCCTCATAGGCGGCCAGGTTGATGTAATAGGGGGCATGCACCGAGAGCGCGATGCCGTGCTTCTTCGCCAGGGCCCCGACGGCCTCGGCCATATCCGGTTGCATGCGCACGCCATAGGTGAATTCCACTTCCATGCAGTCCAGTTCCAGGCGGGCGACTTCCGCGATGCCTTTCAGGTTTCCCCGTCCGTCGCTGCCGGCCGGCCCGATCAGGATCAATGAGGCGCTTGGCGGTCGTTTCATGGTGGCGAGCCTACCGAATCAAGGCTGATATTACAATTCTTTTTCGATCGGATGACAACGGCTTCAGGGAAATGAATCCCATGGCCCGGCGCTGGCCGCGTGCTGGCCAAAACATGGGATGGTGCCCATAAATTTGTCTTGACAACTTTACCAATTAATGGTCTTTATGGGGCCCGTATCACGATACGGTTACTTGAACCTGAATTGTTTTAAGACAACAGATTCCGATGCTGAATCCACAATCACCTTTGCCCTTGTATCATCAACTGGCCGACCGGCTGGCCGCCATGATCCGCTCCGGCGAATATGGCGACGGGGCGCGCATTCCGTCCGAAAACCAGCTTGCGGCCGCTTACGGCATCGGACGGCCAACCGTGCGACAGGGCATCGATGTGCTGGTGCGCCGGAAAATGCTGGTGCGCCGCCGGGGGTCCGGTACCTATGTGCATCACGAAAAAGCCTGCGAAATCGACCTTTTTTCACTGGCCGGCACCACATCCGCTTTCCAGCGCCAGGGCATTGCAGCCCCCAGCCGGATTTTGAAACGGATGGCCCGACGGCAGGTGGCGGCGTCTGCGGACAACCCTTTTGCCGGCGCCCGGGCCTATACTTATTCGCGTCTGAGCAGCGTTGAAGATACACCCGTGCTGATCGAGGATCTCTATCTGGATCCGGCGCTCTTTGACGGCATCGATGCCATATCCCTCAAGGGACGCTCCCTGGCGGCCGTGGCGGCCGAGCGTTACTACCTGCGGCCCACCGGCGGCAAGCAGCATTTCAGGATCGATTACCTCAAAGGTGTACGGGCGCGCCATCTTGATCTGGCGCCGGACCAGCCGGTGCTGGTCGTGAACCGCTGGCTGCATTTTCCGAACGTGGAAAACGCCATTTACGCCGATCTTTACTGCCGAACGGACCGGTTCGTCTTTTCGCAGATCATTGGAGGACTTGGGGATGAATAAGCGAGGATACTACAGCCAATTCGGGGGGGCCTATCTGCCCGAAATTCTGATCGCGACATTCGATGAACTCGCCGCGGCGTTTGAAGCCGCCAAAAACGATCCTGAATTCTGGCAGGAATACCAGGATCTGATGGCCACCTATTCCTGCCGACCGACCCCCTTGACCCTGGCCGGGAACCTGAGCCGCCACTTCGGCGGCGCCCGGATCTATGTCAAACGGGAAGATCTCAACCACACCGGCGCCCACAAGGCCAACAAC
>JAERRP010000817.1 GCA_016735415.1 Desulfobacterales bacterium
ACCATGAATAGGCTCAAAAAGTCCAGGCGTCCCTGGCCATGCACGCCGGCGGCCAGGAACTGGGCATGCACGATGGCCGCTACGATCCGGGATTCGCCCTGCACTACAGTGCCGAACCGACACCGGGACGCCACACCTTAGGCTCCCAGATGTATTATGAAATGTTCCGCCTGTGGGAGAAAATCGATACCCTGCCCGATGTGAGCCTCTTTTATACCAAGGGCAGCAAGTACGAATGGGGCCCGGAAAGGACCGCGGCCGCCGCCGCCTGCAGCCGCTTCATGAACGTGCTCAACGGCACCGGCACCTGTCTGTTCGGCGCCCTGCTGGGGGTCGAACGGCTGCCGCTTTTCGAATGGATCAATGCCGCCACCGGCTGGCAGCGGACACCGGAGGCCTACATGACCATCGGGGACCGGATCCAGACCCTGAAACAGGCCTTCAACATCAAACAGGGCCTCGACCCCACAACCTTCAAGGCCAGTGCCCGCTCACTGGGGGACCCGCCCTTGACGGCCGGCGCCAACCAGGGTCGGCGGGTGGATATTGACAGGATGCGCCGCGATTACTGGCAGGAACTGGGGTGGGATCCCGAAACCGGGAAACCGCTGCCGGAAAAAATGAGGCAGCTCGGCCTGGAAACCTGAGGAGCCCGGCAGGATGGCTTATCGCATCACCGATAAATGTGTGGGCTGCGGCATGTGCCTCAAGGTATGCCCGACCGACGCGATTGCCGGCCAGCCCCGCAAGCGACACCGGGTGACAGCGCCCGACTGTATTGATTGCGGCGCCTGCGGCCGGATCTGCCCCCATGGCGCCGTTCTGGATCAGGACGGCCGCATCTGCATGCGCATCCGGCGCCGGGCCACGAACTGGGATCGTCCCCTCTTTGACTACGCCCTCTGTGTTTCCTGCCGCATCTGCATCGATGTCTGCCCCGTGGCCTGCCTGGCGATCGCCTTCAACCAGGACCCGGCCGACCGTAATGCTTACCCGGTTCTGGCCCGGGCCCCGGCCTGCATTGCCTGCCACTTCTGTGCCCTTGAATGCCCGGCGGAGGCCATTACCATGAAGCCCCTGTCCCAAATGACGGAACAGGAGAAATTATTTATGGACGACGGGTTGCCCGCGTCTCATTTTTCATATTCCGTTGAAAAGCCGGCATGAAATAGGAGGGCTAAAAACTGCGAATGGCCATATTCTCCGCGTTCATCTCGACGTGGACGGTCCGGTCGGCAACCACATCGACGGGCACCTGCCAGGCCGCTTTCTGACCGGCGATCATGGTTGGAAAAGTAATGACGATGTAGTAACGACCCGGAGAAATCCGGTTGAAGGTCACGGTCCCGTCCGGCCGGGTCAGCTTGTCGTCCACACAGTAGCCTTCCCGGGCCATCATCTCGCGAAACTGAATAAAGAAGGCCGTGTGCCCGCTGTTGATGCGGGAGGCCCTTTCCAGGGCCGCCCCTGCGCCGGTCAGATCCACCGGCGCTATGTCGATGGCCGCGGTCACCAGAAACACCCGGACCCAGTCGCCGTAAACCACCTGGCCGTTAGCGTCCGTCAGACTCACGCGGGCGGTAATTTTTCCGCTGCCCGTATAAGCCGGTGACGTTGCACTTCCCAACATCCAGACCAGCAGGAAAAAAAACAAACAGGGGGTATGCCTGGGCATGCTGACCTCCGTTTCAGGGAAAGGAATTTATCTCCGCGGTCCGGCGGCTCTGAAATAAGCAACCCGACCGATTATAGAGATAGTCAAAGACCGCCCCGGTGTCAAAACCTCAATGCGCACGGGCGACGATTAGGATTTGTCTTGGCCCGTTTTTTGGACTATAGAATCGCATGATGCGGACCTGAACCCCGCGTACCGCGTAAAAGGTGAACCTGGCATTGAACCGGAACCGGCCGGTATCATCCACACCAGGCAAAGGCACCCATGCCCTTACTGAAACCGCATAGATCTTTCCGGGAAAGGGTCCGCCGCCTGTGGCGTCGGGCGGAACTGCTGCGGACCCTCTGCAGCCGGCGCATGCTGGTGACCTTTATCATGGGGTTTGCCGCCGGTTTGCCGCTGTTGCTGACCATCGGCGTGCTGCAGGCCTGGATGACAGATGCCGGTGTCGATCTGACGATCATCGGGTTGATGACCCTGGTGCAGATTCCCTATACGTGGAAATTCCTGTGGGCCCCGCTGCTCGATCGCTATGCGATCCCCTTCCTTGGACGCCGCCGGGGCTGGCTTACCATTGCCCAGCTGGCCCTGATCGCATCAATTGCCGGGCTGGCCCTGACCGATCCGCAGCAGCATTTCGGCCTGATGGCCCTGGCGGCCTGTCTGGTGGCCTTTTTCAGCGCCACCCAGGATATCGTCATCGACGCCTACCGTCGTGAAGATCTCCCCGACAAAGAATTGGGGATAGGTTCGTCCCTCTACATTTACGGCTACCGCCTGGGGATGCTCCTGGCCGGCGGCGGCGGCCTCATCATGGCGGACCACATGTCGTTTTCCCAGGTATACGGCATTATGGCGCTTTGTCTGCTGCCCTGTCTGATCACCACCTGGTTTACGCCTGAACCCCCGATCGTCGAGGGAACGCCGACCACCTTGAAAGAGGCCGTGGTGGCCCCCCTGCTCGAATATTTCCGGCGCCCGGAAGCCCTGTGGATGCTGGCCTTCATTCTCTTCTACAAGCTCGGCGACACCATGGCCAGCGCCATCAGCACCCCCTTCTATCTCGACCTCGGGTTTTCCAAGTCCGAGATCGGCACGGTGGTCAACCTTTTCGGGTTCTGGGCCACCATTGCCGGCGCCGGCATCGGCGGCATCACGATCCTGCGGCTGGGTATTCCACGTTGCCTGTGGATTTTCGGCGTGCTGCAAGCCCTGTCCACGGCCTGTTTCGCCGTGTTGGCCCGGGTGGGGGAACATCTGCCGACCCTGGCCGGGGTGATTACCTTCGAAAACTTCAGCAGCGGCATGGGCACTTCCGCCTTTGTGGCCTTCATGGCCAGCATTACCAATAAAAAATTTACGGCCACCCAGTATGCGCTTCTCAGCAGCCTGATGGGCATGCCGCGCGTATTTGCCGCCGCCCCCACGGGCTTCATGGCCAAGTCCATGGGCTGGGAGGGGTTTTTTATCTTTTGTACCCTGATCGCGTTTCCGGGGATGCTGATATTGATGAAGTTCGCCCCCTGGAACGCACGCCGGTCCGCAACGGACCCTTGAGGGACGAAACGGGGAATCGGTCCGGAAATGATTTAACCTGAAATAACTTGGTTTGGCCGGACGGCGCGTGCATCTGCTATCGCTGCCGGCGAAGAGGAACTGTCCCATCGATGAGCAACCCGAACGCTGAAGATAAAATTCCGGCCCTGCGCCGGGAACTGGCCAGACGACGAAGCGAATGCCTTGAACTGGCGCCGGAAGACGCTATGGCGCAGATCCTGGAACATCCCCAGCCGGCAGCGCTGGTACACAGCTTTCCCGAAGAGGATTTCCACCTTCTGCTTCAGGAAATCGGTCCGGACGACGCCCGGCCCCTCATCGCCCTGGCCTCGAGTCGCCAGCTCGAGTATGTTCTCGACCAGCAGGTCTGGGAGCGTGATCGCATCGACCTGAAATCGCTGTCCCTCTGGCTGGCGCGGTTCGTTCAGTCTGAACCGGCCCGCATGGTGCGATGGTTGACCACTGAAAAACCGGATCTGGTCGAGTTCTACCTTTTCAAATCCATTGAAGTCCGAATGCGCGTGCATGACCAGGACCCCGGCGATTTCGGCGATGGCTTTTTCAGTTTAGACAATGTCTTCTATGTCCGCATCCGGGATTTTCCCACTGCGGAACCGCCGGGGGAAGCATTTCAGAAGCAGCACCACCGTCTGGTGTACCGCATCCTCGAACGCCTGGCGGAAGATGACTATGTTCACTACCAGAGCGTGTTGCTGGCGGCCGTTCACGTCATACCGGCGGAGACGGAAGAAGAAGCCTACCGGCAGCGCAGTTTCCGTCTGGCCGAAAAGGGTTTTCTGCCCTTTGAGGAGGCGGTGGGACTCTACCAGCCCCTTGGTTTCGACCGGTTCCACCAAACCGCCGCCCGGTTCCGGCCCCTGCCGGAAACCGGCGACACCCGATTGCCGATGGTGCCGCTGACCCTGCTCGACCGCGATCATCTTTTCAGCCGGACCCTGCAGACCATGGCGCCGGGAGAGGCCCTCGATCAGATTCAATCCGAATTCGTTTCGCTTTGCAACCGTATCACCGTGGCCGACCGGCTGAAGATGACCAGCCGTGACGATTTGCGTGCCGTGGTCCATAAGGCCTGCGGCTATCTCAACATCGGCCTTGAACGCCTGGAAGCAGACCCGCCTTCGGCCGCCGGGACGGCCCGGGGCGTTCAGGCTTTCACCCTCGACGGCCTTTTTCGCCTGGGTTACAGCGAAGCGGTCGGCGTCAAGCAGGCGGCCGAGCGCTGGGAGGGCGCCAGCTGGTTCGGCCGCAACGGACTGCCGCTCTCCTTCTGGGGTGAAACCTGGCTGGGGGTGGTCGGGGGGCTTTTGCTCAAACGCCCGCTTTTTTTCGACAACTATCAAAGCGGCCGGCTTTATCGGGAATTCACTTCCCTGGCGGATGTCCAGGGAGCCGGCCGCCAACTGGCCCAGGCCCAGGCCTTCGACCGGCTTCTCGAACAGATGCGGCTCGACCTGCCCCCGTGGCGTCGATACGGCCACTTGACCTACAAAAGTGTACTGCTGACCCTGTGGGCCCGCCGCACGCTTGGGTTGACCGACACACTCAAGCCCATCCCGCTTGATGCCTTTGCGCCTTTTTGGGAATCACTTTTCAGCACGGCGGCCCCCAAAGGAGCTTCCGGCCGTACGATCGGGGATGATCGCAAAAGCGATTTGCTGCTATGGCTGGCCCAACGCACGGA
>JAERRP010000488.1 GCA_016735415.1 Desulfobacterales bacterium
TCTCCCCAGGGTGATTTAAGCCTGACGAGATCGCCCTCCCCGATCTGCAAGTCGTGGGCATCCATTTTATTGATCCATAGCGTATTCGTGCCGTAATTCTTCATCAGGGCGTAGTCGCTGAAGGTGGACGAGTGCTCGTGCTGCAAGATGCGGAAGTTGCCGAAGAGGAACGGGTAGGTGGCGTCGGTGGCCAGGTCCGGTGGGCCGTCGTGATGATTGGGGAGCGGGTCAATCCCCTTTTCCTGGGCAACCGGGTTGAGAAAATTGTATTTGCCGGTCGGGGTGTTCCCCGACGAACCATAGCCCTCCGGCGGGTTGAGCGAACCCCATTGCTTGTATTTATAATATTCGGCCGGATCGGTAATGACATACCCTTCGGCCTTGAGCCGGGCCAGGGTGCAGGGCAACCCCCTGAGCTGGTTCGCGAAGGCTTCTTCGATGTTGCCCCACGGAAAATACCGGCCCAGGCCCATCCGGCGCGCCAGTTCCACGGTGATCCAGAACATGGGTTTCGATTCGAAAAGAGGCTCGACCACCTCCGCCCAATAGCTGATCTGAGCCTCGTAGAGCCAGTCGGGTTTGATCTGGCTCTGTTCCAGCCAGGTGCTGTCCGGCAGCACCACATCGCACAAGAGCGCGGTGTTGCACATGAAGGCGTCGATACAGACCTTGAATTTCATCTTGTTGATGGCTTCAATGATGGAGGCTTCGTTTCCCCAGCTCAAAACCGGGTCGCCGAAATAGCAGATCATGCCTTCAAGTTTTCCGGATTCAACGTCGTCAAGCAGATAGGCCGGTGCCCATCCGGACCACATGCGAAATTTATCCAGCTTGGGCGCCTGGCCTTTGGGGGGCTTTTCCTGGCCTTCACCCCAGGCGGGTTTCAGCTTGCGCTTGAACGGCAGGGACGGACCGCCGGGGGCGTCAAAAGTTCCGCACAGGCCGTTTAGCGCCTGCAGGGCGGCGGTGGCATACATGCCGTTGGGCACCTGGGCCAGGCCGGTCCATGACATGGCGCCCTTGGCCGTGGCCTTGGCAAATTCCAGCGCAATCCGTTCTATGGTTTCGGCCGGTACGCCGCTGATCCGGGACGCCCACAGCGGTGTTTTCGGGAGGTCGTCATCTTCGCCCATAACGCGCTTTTTGAAGGCGTCAAAACCGCTTGTCCAGTTTGACACGAATGCTTTATCGTACAGGCCGTTTTTAATAATCACCTGGCACATGGCCAGCGCCACGGCCGCATCGGTGGACGGTTTGATGGGGATCCACTCGGTGGCCAGGGCGGCCGTTTCGGTACGCCGCGGATCCAGCACCACCAGCTTGGCGCCGCGGTCTACCGCTGCTTTCAACTGGGCCGTCTTGCGCTGCCCGTAGGAGGTCGCTATCTCGTTCATGCCGAAATGGAGAATATAATCGGCTTCCTGGTAATTGATCCAGGGCCGTTTGTCATTCAAGTTGTGCTCATTGGCCATGCGGTTGGCATTGTCACACATCGGCCGGTGCGTGGTCTTGGGGCAGCCCAGGTGGTCGAAAAGGGCTTCATGCGCCCAGTTGGCAAAATCATTGCCACGCATGTACCCGATTTTGGTGGGGTCCAGCGGTTTAAAGTCGGCCACCACTTTATCCAGGGCTTCATCCCAGGAGGCTTTGCGGAAACGGCCTTCCTCCCTGATCAGCGGGGACTTGAGCCGGTAGGCTGAGTAAACGCGATGTTTGGCGCTCCCCCCCTTGAGGCACAGCCGACCGCCCCCTTTGATGTCTCCCTGCAGCCCGGAGGTGGACATCAACACGCCGTCCTTGGTTTTGGCTGTCATGCCGCAGAGGGCGCCACAGTCGTAGCAGTGGGTCAGTATGGTTCGGGCCGGCGCCGGGTCGATGGTTCCGGGTTTGAGCAGGAACGATTCTGCTGCCAAGGGCAGGGTGCTCAGCGCGTTGCCGAGGGCCACCAGGTCGGCGGCGGGATCGGAGGGAAACACTTTTTCCGGTGGTACGGAGGCCAGATGCGCCACGAACAGGTAGCCCAGGGTGAATTCGGCCAGGGCCTTGTAAAACCCTGATTTATCGGAATAATGAAGCACGGCGCAAAATTCGGTCCGCCAGGCCATATGCCGGCGGCCGAAATCCGACCGAATATCCGCCACGGACAGGTCTCCCGCCGCCTCGCGCCGGTTCATTTCAGCAAGAAAATCGAACTCCACCGATATGTGGTCCTCCGGCTCCGGATAGTCCGGATCTTTGTGGAGCTGCTGTTTTCGAAGGAGTTCGCGCATAAGAAACAAAGGTTTGCCATAAAGCGTGGGCTCCCGGTCGATGTAAAACGATTCGTAAGGCAGGACCGGGCTCTTGCCGGCATTGAGAAAAAGATCCGCATATTCAAACTGCAGTTCTTTATAGGTGTCTACACCCGCACCATCCATGAATTCAAACAGGGCTCTTGCGCCGCGGGCCAGCTCTTTGGAATACAGGGTTTCGGATACCTCCTTAAGGGATCTTAAAAAAGTGTCGGTCTTCATGGCCTGGAAGAGTTCAGGGGTGATTTCGTCCGCAAAAACCGTTGCTAAAAACCGCTGGATGGTAAATTTGGCTGCCGCCAGTTTTTTTGCTTCCATCGTTTTCTCCACTCCAAGGTTGATCGCTTACAGGTTAAGACGACCTTTGATGGTGCTCTTGCCTTTCAAAAGGGCTCGCTTGAGACAGGCGTCCAGCTCCTCTTTGACGATTGGCATGAATAAGACCGAACAGGGTGCCCATCGGAGCGCCCGGCGGATTTCCATGATTTCAGGCGCATCACAGAAGAGAACGACCTTGAAATTCGGTGAGATTTCCCTGAAGGGCTTGATCATGTCGATGCCTTCCGGGCCGACCAGCAGGGCGATATCCACCCTGTTGTCCTGTGCATAATCGACGGTTTCACCGGAATCGTTGAAAGACACGACATCGTGCCCCAACGAGGTCACGACATCCCAACTCATATCTGGATCTGGGTCATAAGCCAATATTTGTGCCAAAACGCGCCTCCTCTAAGTGGATAGGGTTTAGATCCTCCAAGGATCCGTTCTATTGAAATAGTGGTAGTGTCGTTTGCGGCGGCCTTCAAAGACCGGAAGCGTCCTTTACAGGATCCATCGGATACGGCAGATCGCCTAAAAAAGGACAAGGCTATGGCGACCACCGGTTTTATGATGAACCCTGCGGATGAGGCCCCTTTCTACCCGGCATCAGAAAACACTCCTGATCCAGACGGTTGTGGATGTAGGCATCGATAATTTTTTCCGGCTCGCCCGCGATACCGCTGATGAGACGAATCTCCCGACCCGCGATATAATTGCACATCAACTCGCTGACACCGGCGCAGATGATTTTGTCGACCCTCCAGCGTGAAATGGTCTCCGTGCGCTCCATGCGCGACATTTTTGCCAGAGAAACTTCGACGCGTTGAATTTCTTTCCCATTGTCAATATCGACAACCATCAAGCGGTTGCAGGAATCGAGCACCGGTGAAATTCGCGCCTGAAATATGGGAATCGCGATGCGTTCCATAGCCCCTTTAAGGTGATAGGACCGGTCGGCTCCGGTGGCGACGCCGTCATTCAATTGGCATGCAGGGCCTGCCATGTCAACCCTGTTCGGTCGTCCTTGTTTTCGATCAAGCCCTTTTGTCGAAAGCCCTGAATGCGGAAACCGCCCAATGCTGAATCACATATCCAGAAGAATGCAGTGCAGGTGGTTCATCTTTCAAGCCTACCCAATCAAATTACGTGCCATTCTTTTTGGAGATTCTTACAGGTTGCCTATCCACTTGTATTTTTAATCATTTTTAGTTCCATGCAGGGGTTGACAACAGCCGGGAGGGTGCAGTAGTGGATTCATAATGAACCCAGTTGAGAAAGGTTTGGATGCAAATTGAAGCTGGTTCCTTTTTGCATCCGGGAGGGAGCCGGATATGCCGGCGGACGGAAATGATTTCGATAACAACCATGAAGTGATTCTTGATAGTATTGCCGATGGGGTCCTGACTGTCAATTCTCAGATGGTTATCACCTCTTTCAACCGATCGGCCTGTCAGATTACCCGGGTGCCGCGCGAAGAGGCGATCGGACGCAAGTGTTTTGAAGTCATGCGCGGTGAAATGTGCGAATCCGAATGCTGCATGAAAAAGACATTGGAAACCGGAAAACCCTGCAAGAACATCCCGGTGTACATCGTTCGCGCCGATAACAAGCGAATTCCCGTCAGTGTAACGACCAGCGTCCTGCAGGATGAACGGGGGACCCTGCTGGGAGCGGTTGAAATCTTCCGGGATCTCACCGAAATCAACAAGCTGCGGCAGGCTTACCGAAGAATCCATCGCTTTGAGGATATTGTCAGTAAAAACCATCGCATGTTGAAGCTGTTTTCACTTCTGCCACTGGTGGCCTCAAGCCGCAGCACGGTATTGATCGAAGGGGCCAGCGGCACGGGCAAAGAACTTGTCGCCAAGGCGATTCATAACCAAAGCGGCGATCGCGCCGCCCCGTTTGTGGCCATTAATTGTGGCGCCTTGCCCGAAACGCTCATCGAGGCCGAGCTTTTCGGTTACAGCGCCGGCGCTTTTACGGATGCCAAACGCGACAAACCGGGCCTGTTTACCATGGCCGGGGAGGGAACGATTCTTCTGGATGAGATTGGTGATGTTTCCCCATCCACTCAGGTTCGCCTGCTGCGCGTTCTGCAAAACAGGACCTACACCCC
>JAERRP010000831.1 GCA_016735415.1 Desulfobacterales bacterium
AAAAAACCGCGCGGCTGATTAGCGACGTTATGTTGTAAAAAGTTGGGAAGAAATTATGAAAACAATTGGTCTATTAGGCGGTATGAGTTGGGAAAGCACGGTTGGTTACTATCGTGCAATTAATGAAGGGGTTAAAAAATCTCTTGGTGGGTTGCACTCAGCAGAAATTGCCATGTACAGTGTTGATTTTGAGCCTATAGAAAATCTTCAACACTCAGGAGACTGGGAGGGTACAGTCAAGATACTCTCAAAAGCGGCGAAAAACATAGAGTCTGCCGGAGCCGACTTTTTACTCATCTGTACAAATACAATGCACAAGGTTGCTTCAGAAATCCAAGAGGCAATTCAAATCCCATTACTCCATATTGCAGATGCAACGGCAGAAGTCCTTGTGAAAGAAGGTATTAAAACAGTTGGTTTGTTGGGTACTGCTTTCACAATGGAGCAGGAATTCTATAAGGGAAGGTTAAATGATAATTATGGCCTCAATGTCTTGGTTCCCAATGAAAATGATAGAAAAATTGTTCACAATATAATTTATCAAGAGCTTTGTTTGGGTAAAATTGAGTCCAGTTCAAAAGTCGAATATTTGAGGATCATAGAAACATTGGCAAGCCAAGGGGCAGAAGCAGTGATACTAGGCTGTACAGAAATCGGGATGTTGGTAAATCAAGCCGATACTAAAGTAAGGCTTTTGGATACAACAGCTATTCATGCTGAAAAAGCAGTCCAATATGCAACATAACAAGGCAAATTCACTCGGACGGCAAAAAGCGCTGCTCCTTCGTCGCTCTGCTTTTTGCCGCCGGTGATTTGCGGCGTTCGGCACAAAAAATGGCGGCAGGAGGAAAAACTGGAGGATAGGGCAGTAACTTAACTGTCATGGTTTCATAAGAAGTCCATTTGGATTTTTCGCAGCAACCGTTCTTTGAAAAATCATAAGTATTTGTCGGCGATTCACTGGAAAAGACCGCAAAAGTCCGCTGAAGCCCAATAGTCCACCTGTCATTGCTAAGATAAAAATGGTCAGACGCTGTATGAATGCTATCCGTACCCGAAATGGGGTAAAGGATAGGCGAAAGACAGGTTACTGGAATTAATCGTCGCTTTTGTACGAAGCGAGCAATACCGAGGAGGCCTGTGCGGGAAAACCGCACGTCCGGGATCTGTGAGAGGGCGGTCAGGTAACTGGCTGTTCTATCTCGATTGCCCCAAATAAAACAGAGGAGCAGCATATGTATTACCTTGAAGATTTAACTGACGAACTCGAGTTTGATATAGGCTCTATAGGCATCACAAAAGAATCAATAATAGATTTTGCAGAAAAATATGATCCTCAAAAATTTCATTTAGATGAGAATGTCGCCAAGAAAATGTTTGGAGGACTTATTGCTAGTGGTTGGCATACAGCCAGTTTATGCAATAGATTGTTAGTCGATGGTTTTTTGTGCCAGGCAGCTTGCATGGCATCACCAGGTGTAGATCAACTGCAATTTATTAAGCCTGTATTTGCAAATGATACGCTTAAGGGAAAACTATCCATTATAAGTACAAAACAATTTGAGTCAAAGCCAGATAGAGGCCTAGCTAAGCTTAAACTGGAAATGTTCAATGCTAACAATGAGCCAGTAATTAGTATGATTGGCAACGTGATAATTGCTTGCAAACCGGAGCATAACAAGGCAAATTAACTCGGACAATTTAAAGCAGCGCTCCTCGTTCCTCGTCGCTTTACGTTAAACTTCCGGTTATTTGCGGTGTTAGTGCGCCAAGCGCAGCTTGGCGCTTATTATAGGGTGCCTCACCGATAAGGTGGGAAGTCCCCATCGGGCAAAGCTTAACCAGCAGCCCGTACCGAGTGTTGCGCCCGTGCGGAGTCAACGAAGATGTTGGCGAACAAAATGGGTGAAGCGTTCACAGGAAACACTGCAGGCCGCCGGGGAGGCGTACCTCCCTCAAGCAATTCAGCCCCCGTGAGGAGCAAAGAAGCAGTCGGCGACGATTTTAACGTGTCGGAAGCCAGTACAAAGGAATCGCCAATGGTGAGATTCCCGAGGGGCTGCCGGGGTCAAAGAGCGTGGCATGTGGTGAGAGAAGCGTCAGGAACTTGGGAGACCCTTCCGCCTCCTCGCTGGCGAGGTAAGGCGTATCAATTGCAATAAGAACGCCTGACGGGTGGAGGGGCGTGTGTCTGCACCAAACAAATCATTGCACCAGAACTAGCCCGCTTCGCGATCTATCCTGATGAATTCTAACGTATCTTTGTTTAAGAAACTCCCTTGCTGGCCTTAGGCGCAGCTTTTTTCCTATGAATAACTCTTGACAACATCACTTGGATTACGCATTCTGCGTTACACGAGGTGCGTATTATGTCAAATCCGTTCAAATATGGTGGAATTGTAAGCAAAGGCTCTTTTTGCAACCGCAAGAAGGAGCTATCCGACCTGTCTCACGCAATGGAGAATGGGGATCGGCTGTTTCTGTATTCTGAAAGACGCCTGGGTAAAACTTCATTAGTCAAGCTGGCGCTTTCCCGACTTCCCAAACAAGAATATTTGTGGGCTTATGTTGATCTGTGGCCGACAGATGGCGAAACTTCATTTGCGGTTGCTGTTGCCAAGGCCATTACAGAAAGTCTTGCGGGAACTGCGGACAAAATGTTGGCTGTCGGAAAACGGTTCTTTGGGGGGCTGGCTCCAACTATCACAGCGGATTCGTCTGGAACCCCACAGGTTAGTTTTTCCCTTAGAGGAGATGGGAAGAGTGTTCCAGAATTGTTAGATGTATTAAAAGCTCCAGGAGAAATTGCCAAGCGTCGAAATCGAAAAGTTGTATTGGTATTCGATGAATTTCAGAGGATTTTAGAATATGGCTCTGATAGTGCAGAGCGAACTCTTCGAAGCGCTATTCAAGAGCAAGGGAATGTGTCATTTATTTTTCTCGGAAGTAGAAAACACCTAATTCAGAAAATGTTTTTAGATCAAAACCGACCATTGTATCGTGCCGGTGGGCATTATCCTCTGGGTCCAATAGAAACCCCGGCCTGGCTGCCTTTTGTCAAATCTCGTTTCTCCAAAACAGATAAAAAAATTACCCCAAGCGTTATTAAGGAATTGTGTAAAAAAACAGGGGGCCACCCTTTTTATACACAGCACCTTTGCCATGCAATATGGGAAATTTGCGATACAGGTTCAGAGGTTTCCGGGGAAACGGTTGAAAAGGCAATCAGTCTATTGTTGGAACGGGAGAGTTATGCCTACACTGCCTTGTGGGAGTCGTTTGCTGTAAATCAAAGACGCTTTTTATCAGGCCTTGTTCAAGAATCCCGCGGTGTTGAGGTCTTTAGTGCCTTGTTTATTCGCAATCATAATCTTAGTTCGCCTTCTTCAGTGCAGAGAGTTGTCGAAAACTTACTTGATCGAGACATCATTGATCGTGAAGAAGGGGCCTATTTTGTTGCAGATCGATTCTTTCAGCTGTGGGTGCAGAATCGGGTTTACTGAACTTTTTCACATACCGGAAAAGATAACAAAAAGTTGAACCTGACGCTCCAATCTGTCACAGTCCGTGCAAGCGCACGGCCTGCGCCAGCTTGGCCCGCAGGTTAACAAAACGATAGATTTTAAAGAGAAATAAATGGCATACATATATTTAGCTATCGCAATTATTGCTGAGGTCGTGGCGACAAGTGCATTGAAGGCATCAGCAGAATTTTCCAAGCTATATCCAAGCCTATTGGTTGTTGTGGGATATTGCGTTGCGTTTTATTTCATGACTCTTGTTCTAAGAACTATACCAATAGGCATTACATATGCCGTTTGGTCAGGAGCCGGTATCGTTCTGGTCGCCATTGTTGGCGCATTACTATATAAACAAATTCCAGATATTCCTGCGATAATAGGTATGGGCTTAATTATTTCAGGTGTGGTGGTTATTCATGTTTTTTCAAAAACGGTTAGCTATTAAATCAAACAAGGTAAATTCTTGCGCCCAGCGAAGTCCGAATCGATGGGAGTCTTCATAACTTACATTTCGCGCCTCCAGGAAATATTTTCTGGAGGCGCGAAATGTAAGATTAAGACCAGAATACGGGTGTTATTAGGCATCTTATCGTGATTTCACAATATGTTATTGTGGCCCGACCCCATATCCTTTTCTACGTATTAAGGCGGCGTAACCGTATATAATCCCAGATATCATGCGGCTGGCAAGAACGCGCTAAAAAGACAGCGCGCCTCACGGCTGCGGTAAGAAAAAAGAAATGAAATTCAATTCGCCATTGTTCAAGACCTTATTGATAGGGCCTGTTTTTGTGGGTATCGTTGCGTTTCTGATACCTTTGGGAATCTTTATAGCGACGCGATACCGGGTTGGGGTCGACATGGTTTCCGTACGGTACCTCGGACTGATTCCCTTCACACTGGGTGCGTTTGTCTCCCTTTGGTGCGTGAAGGATTTTGTCATACGCGGGAGGGGCACCCCGGCGCCCTTTGATCCCCCCACGCGACTAGTCCTTCAAGGGCCGTACCGATACGTGCGGAATCCCATGTATGTCGGTCTATTCTTTGTATTAATCGGAGAGGCCCTACTCTACGCTTCCTTCTTCGTTTTGCTGTATTCTCTCTTCCTCGCCGCCGCTGCACATATTTTCGTAATTTTCTACGAAGAGCCGACATTGAGGCGGAAATTTGGAGAGCGTTATGAGCAATACCTGAAGTCGGTTCCCAGATGGCGGCCCCGCTTGACACTGCGTTAACTGAATCGACGCTATTCTTACCCGGCTAATCCGCCATACGCGATTGCAAATAGACTCATATCGTCACCGGGAACTGTCTTCCCCCTGAAATCGTGGGCGCGCGTGAAGATGTCGGTCAGGAGACGATCCAGCGGAAGCGTGTTGAAATCCCGCAAGGCGCTGTAGAACAGATCGCGCCCTTTGCGTTCGCCGTCCGGGCCGAAGTTGTCGAGCAGCCCATCGGTGTAAAGCATTACCCGATCCCCCGGTGCGAGTTGCCGCTCGTCCTGTCCGGATGAAGAATCCAGACCGACGCCGATGACAGTGCCGTGGTGTTCGAGCGCTTCCAGCCCGCCGTCGGCATGCAGGATCACGGGCGGAACGTGGCCGGCGTTGGCATACACAAAGCGTCCCGAGTGAAGGTTGAGGGTCGCATAGACAATCGTGAAGAAGCAGTTGAAGCGGTCCAGGGGGAAGGCCTCTTCGAGCCGGTCGATCACCGCCTGGGGCGAAAACATCCGGCCGGTGAGGCGCATGCGATTGTGAAGGCTGTGCAGGAACTGGTAGACCGTCACCGCCACCAGGGCCGCCGAAACCCCATGCCCGCAGACATCCAGCACATAGGTACCGATCTCTTCAGGGCTGTTGGCATAGATTTGAAAAATATCCCCCCCGACATGCTGGCAGGGTTCGAATTGCCAGGCGGTTTGAATATGAGGCAAGGCGACCGCCCGATCCGGCAGAAGACTCATCTGAATCTTGCGGGCCGCCTGCAGATCCTTTTCGATCGTGGCCTGCTTTTCCTCCAGATCTTTTTTCTGCTGTTCCAGCACGGTGATATCATAAAGGATTACGAGGATCATCTTACGTCCCTGAAACTGGATGGGCCGCGCACTGAATTCGAGATGTTTGCGGACTGCCTGTCCCTTGATGTAGAAAGTGCGGTCCAGCCGCTGGCGGTCGATGGGCGTCCGGTCGGAAAAGGTCTTAAGCAGTGATTTCCTGAGAAGACAGAACTGACATTGGGACGTCGATCCACAGGGCTGGCGCTCTTTGACCGCGTTCACACAACCGCTTACTTCACCGAAGGAAGGCAGCTTCAGCTGATCGGCCGCCTGGTCGAACAGATCCAGGAAACTGCGGTTGAACTGATGGATCCGCAAATCCTCGTCCACGATCAGGACCGCGGCCTCGATGTTGTCTATCAGCAGATTAAGAAATTCGCTTGACTCTTTGAGGCTTTGAAATTCAGATGGCATCGACCTGCACCTTTTGTTTTTTTTATCCCGACCCTATGCCCTTCCGAAATGCCTATGGATTGATCTAAGTCAATGACCTTTCGTCGCATCACCGGTATTGATGCCGTCAGCCGCTGTCCGGCGCGATGGCCCTTCAAACGACACGGAACCGATCATCGCGGCCGGCATCGTCCTGCTGTTTGTGGGTGTCGTCTATCCGGCCCAGATAACGGGGCATTGGCATAGCCGCCGGACGCCGCGCGAATTCCGGATGGGGCTGATGATGATGGAGCCCTCCAGATTGCATCACTCCGCTGCCCGGGCTGGAAAACAGCCCTGAAAGGTACGGTGCCTTATGACCAAAATTGTTACCATTGTCCCCTACGGTTCGTTGCGGAGCGTCCTGCCGACGGCCTCCGCAAACAGCCTGAGCCATCCGCTTGAAGCGGCCCGGTCCCTTGCCGATGTTCTGAACGCCATCGGCGTCCCGGCGGCGCAAATACAGCTGGCCATGGTGAACCATCGGGCGGTGACCATCGAAACCGATATCCACGAAGGTGACCGCATTGCGCTTTTCCCGAAGGAGTACCCGATCTTTGTGGATTGGCATCCGTATCGTAATTCGAGGGATCAATAATGTCGCCCCACGGCTCAGGGTTCGCGCAAAAATTAATTTTCAATTTTCAGCGTTGAGGCGCCCGCCGGACAAGGCGCACAAGTGCAGGAATAGCCGGCCTATTCCGAGCTTTTGCAACACCGTCCGGCGGGATGCATCGGCGCTTACAATGTGAAGTTGTTTTTACGCGAGCCCTAAATCCGGCCGAGGCCATGGAAAACGGGACTATTGGCTTTTGATGGCTTCCCGGATGTCAAACAGAAGATCATCGTAGCTTTTTTTGTTGGGATCGCGCTTGACGGCGTCTTTGGCGTCAATGGCGGCTCTTTGATAGTCGCCCTTTTTATACCAGGCCGTGGCCCGTCCGTAATAGGCGGAAGCGAACGCGGAATCGTGCGCCAGAGCTTTGCTGAAATCATCGATCGCCAGATCATATTTCTGCTTGCTGAGCCAGGACCACCCCCGGTTGTGGTAAATAAACTGAATTTTCTTCTGTCTGGGAAGCAGTTCGATCGCCCGGGTATAATCGTCGATGGAGGCGTCGATCCGGTTATTTTTTTGAAAGGCGTTGCCGCGCGACTCCCGAATGAAATAACGCATCTGCTTGTCACCGGGGGGGGTCAATTCCAGAGCCTTGCTGAAGTCGTAAATGGCTTGATCGTACTGCCGGTTTTTGAGATAGGCGTTGCCGCGGTTGTAATAAACCTTGTAAGTGTCCTTGCCGCTGGGCTCCAGTTCGAGCACCTTGTTGAAACTGTCCACGGAACTGACGTATTCCATGCGCTCGTAGAAAACGAGGCCCTGGTCATAATAATCATCGGCATATTTCTGTGACCCGCTCGAACACGATGCCACCACCAGAATTGAAAGCCATAAAAGCATCTTTAGATTCTGCATGCCATCCCCCTTTGTAACGGTTTTTCCGCTGGGTTTCCGGATGCTCATCCGGACGACGGCCCGCCTGGGCCATTCCGTGCGGTCATACATTTGACGGCTTCGTAAAAAGCCCAATAACTGCGTTGTGCGGCATTCCTCGTCACGGCGGCGTACGCCAAGTACGCCTCATTCCTCGGAATTTGCGAGCCTTGTTCTTGAACTTTTTACAAAGCCGTCTAAATGCGGACTTTCTACGAGTCCATCGCATTTCTGTGGATTAGACTGCAAGGTAAATCATCAGGTCCGGCATTTCAACCCAATCGTTTCCCACGTCCGGAACGGCGACACCGATACCGAACAGAAGTTTAGCGGCCCTTCGGCTGAGATGGCAACCTCTGGCTTTTTGGCACCAATTAGTTTAAAAAAAGATAGCCGTCCCCCTCGCGGCCTGACCATTCCCCCTTTCCCGGCACCTGCTGGAGTTATCGATGACGCTCAATGCCTATCTTACACTTGTCATCCTTGCGGCCACTTTCGGGCTTCTCATTAAACCCAGGCTGCCGCCCGCCGCCGTTTTTCTGGGCGCGCTGGCCGCCGCCATCACGCTCAAACTGGCCCCGACCCATGAACTGCTCAAAGGCTTCAGCAATCAGGGCATGCTGACGGTCGCCGTACTGTTCATGGTGGCCGCCGGCATGTATTCCACCGGCGCCATTACGGCGATCATGGACAAAATGATCGGGTTGCCCCGAAGCATCTGAGGGCCCAGGTTAAAATCCTGCCTCCCATCGCCGTGGGCAGTGCCTTTTTGAACAACACACCGCTGGTGGCCATGATGATACCGGTTATCCGCGACCTGACCCAGTCCGCGAGCGATGTGGCCCTGCCCGATCTCTGGCGGGTCAACGGTCTGATACCGCACCTGCGCCTGGTAACCATGGACAGCCCCCGGCACACCCATCAGCTGGTCAAGGCGGTGATTTCCCGGCTCAGCCGACTCGTGGGCCGCAAACTTGCTGAGTTGCCCTCACCCCGAAGCCCTTACAGCTTTAAAATCGTGGCCCTGTCACGCGACGGGCAGCCCGTCCGGGGGCTGTTGGCAGATACCCGAATGGAAACCGGCGACAAGGTCGTCCTCGAGGTCAACGATTCCTTTTTCTATGTCAGCCAGCTGGAGCACGATTTTACGCTGACCAAGCCCCTTGAGGGCTATCACCTGCAACGCACCGATCGGGCCGTGGAGCCCCCCTCCCTGATCACGCTGGCCATGATCGTGGTCGTCTCTCTGGGCTGGATGAGCATGTTGAACGCCAGCCTGCTGGCCAGCGGGGCCATGCTTCTGACCGGTTGCCTCAACATGCGTACGGCCGCCCGCAGTATCGACTGGGGCACGCTGGTGGTGATCGCCAGCGCCATCGGTCTGGAAGCGGCCGTCACCCGCAGCGGACTGGCCGATCAGATCGCGGGACTCCTGACATCGATGGGCGGGGACAATCCTTATCTGGCCCTGGGCCTGATCTTTCTGGGTTGTACCATCATGACCAACGTGATTACCAATAATGCGGCCGCGGCCTTCATGTTCCCGATCGCCCTGTCCACGGCCGCCCAACTGAATGTCAACTTCATGCCGTTTGCGGTAACCCTCATGATTGCGGCCTCCGGTGCCTTTATCACCCCCACCGGCTATCAAACCAACCTGATGGTCTGGGGACCGGGAGGCTACGCTTTTACGGATTTTGCCAAAATCGGCACGGTCATAACCTTGATTATGGCCGTCACGACCCTTGTTCTGGCCCCGATGGTTTTCAGCTTCTGATCCATTGTCCCTGAAACCCGCCGTATTGAACTGCTGGGACTGGAACGGGAAAAGGAGTGCTGCGCCTTCGGCGTGCACGGCCCCAGGGAGCGGATTGTTTTGATTTAAGGATTCCGGTCAGCGGCTGGCGGCTGCGCCTTTTTTTCCATCTGCAGGGTCTCATCGAAAATAGTCAGGAGGTGCAGCGCCTGTTCGCTGATCTTGAGACAGGCATTGTTGAGGCCGTAGTACAGGATGCTCAGACGGGTTTTGGACATGCCCGAACGGATGCGCTCGATCTGGTTGCGGTCGAAGTCCTCGAGTAAATTTTTAAGTTCAACGTAAGGTGCCGCCACCTCCCCGTAGTTGAAATCCTCGCGGTTCAGAAAAATGCGGGCCGTGTCGGCCAGAAGCGATTCCACGCATTTGCGCACGCGCTGCAGTTCCTTTTTCTGGGCCGGCAGCAGGCCGGAATGCTGGTTGGAGGTGTGCACGTGACAGCGCAGGATCATATCCCGCAGACTCTCGGCGATTTCCTGCAGGGCGGAGATGACATAGGCGTATTTGTCGGCATCCTTGATGTCTTCGTGCTGCAGCAAACGAAGGGTTTTAAAAATATTGGCCACGATGATGTTCGACCAGATTTGGACCTTGCTGGTCTCCCGGCGCAGTTGTTTGAGCGGTTTGCGGTTTTCGGTCAGGATACCCTCGAAACAGTCCGAGAGGTAGCGGTTCACCACGGACAGGAAGCGCCCGCTGTGCTCGAAGCAGGTCCGCACGGCGAAATCGGCGTCGGATACCCGCTTGAGATCCAGCAGTTCCAGTTCCTGGGTCGCCTTTTCGCGGCGGCCGTGGATCTTGAAGTTGCGGAAGATGACATAGCCGGCCAGCGCCAGAAGGAGAAAAATGCCGAAAGCACCCAGATATTTGATCACAAAAGCGAAAGTGAGCGATACGGAAAGCGCCATCAGGGCGGTGAAAAACCAGCCCCCGATCACCATCAGGACTCCGGTTACCCGGTAAACGGCGCTTTCCAGACCCCAGGCCCGATCGGCCATCGACGTGCCCATGGCCACCATGAAGGTCACATAGGTGGTGGACAGCGGCAGTTTCATGCTGGTGGCCCAGGACACCAGGGCACTGGCCACCATCAGGTTGACACTGGCGCGCAACAGATCGAAATCCGGTATCTGACCGTCATAGCCGGCGGCGGGCTGGTAGTCCCCGGTGTCGAAGCGGCGTTCCACCCATTGAATCAGCGGTTGGGGAAAGAACTGGCGTCCGATTTCCGAAACACGGCTGAACATGCGCACCAGAATGCGCGATATCTGGGAGGAATCGAAGCGCTCCAATCCCTCCTCCTGGCGCCCCAGACTCAATTCCGTCTTGGTGACGGTGCGGGCCTTGCGCGATACCCACAGGGTAGTGACCATGATGCCCCCGGCCACCAGCAGAAAGAGGGTAGGGGTGTGGACCGCCTGCTGCATGGCATCCATTGAAGCCGTCAGTCAATTATTTTACACCCATGTGCCA
>JAERRP010000922.1 GCA_016735415.1 Desulfobacterales bacterium
GTGATGTCACCACCCTTCAACACCACTGCCGCGGTCTGGCGGCACACCGGCCGGAATTATTGCGTTTGTATCGGGTTCTGGGAGAATATACCCTCGATCTGGCCACCGCCCGGGGGGGGCTTAGCGCCAGGCAGAACGAAGCACTGCGCGCGCTCCTGGCGGGTGCCGCCGCGGACTTCGAGCCCCACGATTCCTGATGCCTCAGATGACATGCTTTTCCAACGGCGGCGACGTCAGTACCGCGTTGGCCCGGTCGATGGCTTCTTCGGAAGCGATGACGGCCGTCGCCGTTTCTGCGGGGGCGCCGGTAAAATAGCGTTCGGCTGCGGCTTTGACAGCCTTGCGATCGAGCGCGAGCAAGCCCTGTTTGAAAAGCTGCCGGGCCTCGTCCTCCAACCCTACCAGTTTGCGAGAAAAGGCCTTGCGGGCCGCGGCGCCGGGTGAATCGGGCTTGTCGATATCCGAACAGACCTGCAGCACCGCTTCCTTGATATCTTCGTCCGAATAGGTGCCGGCGGTGATAAAGGCGCTCGCGCCGGCGAAGGTTTCGATGGTCCGTACGATATGGGGATCCCGATAGGAGCCGAAGGAGAAGAGACCGTCCTCCGGGTTGTAGAGGGCAAAGCCGCCGTAGGCCCCGCCCTTTTCTCTTATTTCACGGTGCAGATACAGGGAGCGCAGCATTTTGGCGATGGCCGCCAGCGCCGGCGCATCGGCGTGACGGTAGCGTACGCATTGAAAGGCCTGTGCCACGAAAGCGACGGCCGTGCTTGTTTGCCAGCCTTCGAAGACCGGGCCGGTTTCATGGTTGTAGGTCCCTTCAGCGGGGGCGGCGGAGGGGGATCTAAAATGTTTTTTGAGGTCGGCGATTCTGGGAAGGGCCGCCTCCAGGGTGGCGGTGTCGCCCGTTAATGCCAGTTTCAGATGATCAGGGCGAAACAACTGGCGATGCAGGTCGGATAACGCCTCGGCCAGATGAGCCAGGTCTTTTTCTTCCGTCCGGGCGCTCCAGGACTTGACCGCCCGGAGTTGGTGAATACCATGCCAGATTTCATTCAAACGGGCGCTGGGAGTCAGGTTGCGGCTCGCCAGGGAAATGGCCAGGCGATGTCCGTTGTGGATGACGGCGCTTTCAAACCCGGCGCGATACTCAAGCAGGATGCGCCGCAGTTGGGCTAAATCGGTGAAGGCCACGGTGCTCACCAGTTCTTCCACCAGATCGAAAAGCCTGGGCTGATTGCGATCGAGACATTTGGCGTTGAGCGTAAGCAGGGGGCGGGAGGTGCCCTGCGGATCGTAAAAGGTGCGTGCTTGAATCGCCAGGTTAACGCCGCCGGTGTAGCGATCGATCCGGCGGGCCAGATCGGCGTAGTTGCGCCGGCTTGTCCCCAGCCGCGAAAAGGCATGGCAGAAAAAGGGCAGCAGGTGCAGGTCCGCATCCGCCAGGGGCGGCAGGCGCAGGGCGGCCGTTAGATAGAAGATGCCGCCGGTAGGCTGATCGTAGCAGTAGATGGCCTCGGAGGGCGAAAGCGCGGATGCGGTCACCGTCCGGATGGTCGCTGGAATATCCGCACGTGTCAGGGTCGGCAGAACCGAAAGATCTTCGATGGTTTCCTGGCGTTTTCGGAGGGCCGCGGCATTTTCCCGGATCTGAACCCGATCGGCGTCCGAAAGGCCGGCGTCAATTTCCTGCAGTCTGGATTGTTCACGGGCTTCATCCTTCTGACGCATCTTTTCATCCGGCACCAGCTTGAAAAGCACCCGGTGCGGATTTTCCAGAAAGTAGCGTTTGATCCGCTGCTCGAAAAAAAGGCCCTTTTTCAATCGTCCGCGCAGTTTGTCCAGGTCGCGGTCGATATCCAGAACGGATTCGGGCCGGCCGCCGTGAAGCCAGGTACTGGTGATGAACAGCAGCAGTTTTAGTCCGTAAGGGTAAGGCGCGTTAGTGATTTCCTTGCGATGAAACTCGATCTGATGGATGGCCGCATCGATCAGGGCCGGGTCGATCCCTTCGGTCGCCAGCGTATTCAGGGTCGTCAAGATGATGTTTTCAATGGCGGGGGCATCTTCCTTGGCCACGTTTTTGAGGCCGCAGAAAAAAAGCGTGTCGCGATTGTCGGCGTCAAACCCGCTGGCGTCCGCCAGGGATGATCCCAACTCGGATTCCATCAGGGCCTGGCGCAGGGGAGAAGCCTGATTGCCCAACAGGATCTGCTCCATCAGGGTCAGGACGAGCACTTCGAAGGTGTCCTGAATATCGGCGGTCAGCCAGCCCAGCCCGATCTGGCACTTGCGGACGTCATCCTCACCGGGGGCCACCGGGTAAAAATACGTGGCCTCACGCGGTGTCTGCCAGCGGGGTTGATTGACAACCGTTGTTTGGGGATCGATCGGGTCGAAGCGATTCAATACTTTGGTTTCGATAGCGGCCAGGTGGGCCTCCAACGGGAAACTGCCGTAGGAATAGAAAAAGGCGTTGCTGGGGTGGTAATAGCGCTGATGGAATTGTTTCAGGGCCTCCAGCGTCAGATCCGGGATAGCCTGCGGGTCGCCTCCTGAATTGTGGCGATAGGTCGTGTCCGGGTAAAGGGCGTTTAGCAGCGAACGCCCCAGCACCTGATCGGGGGACGACATGGCCCCTTTCATCTCATTGTAAACGACGCCCTTGTAAACCAGCGCCATCCGGCCTTCGGCATCGGGTTCCAATTCGAAGCGATGGCCTTCCTGTCGAAAACTCGGTTCGTCCAGCCGCGGGAAAAAGACGGCATCCAGATAAACGTCCAATAGATTGTAGAAGTCTTTTTGGTTCTGGGTCGCAAAGGGATACAAGGTCCAGTCCGAGGCCGTGAAGGCGTTCATGAAGGTGCTCAGACTGCGTTTGAGCATGGCGAAAAACGGGTCATGTACCGGATATTTTCCCGACCCGCACAGAACCGTATGTTCAAGAATGTGGGCCACACCACTCGAATCGCGAGGAACGGTCTTGAGTCCCACCCCGAAGGCATTTTCCGTATCGTTGCAACTGATGTGGATATAGCGGGCCCCGGTCGGCCGGTGGGTCAAAGCATAATAGAATCCGCCGATCGTTGGCAGGGGCCGCACCCGTTCGATTTTAAATCCATATACAGTTTGACCTTCATGCAGCTGAGGATTCCGGGGGTCTTCCCGCTGCGCGATCATAGCACTTGCTTTTTTGGGCGTCATGCAACTCTCTCTTTGGCCGAATCCGGCATCTATGCTATATGGCTGGTTGGCATCCAATTTACCAATGAATCAGCTAAAGTCAAGCGGGGGCAAAGGTGATAAACACCAGATCCAAGAGACTCTGCGATCGACGGCGATCCATTGGGAATACTTCCGGTTTGACTAGTTTCCGTCCCGGTCCGGCCGCCATCGTTGGGAAATCCACCTGACCGTGACGACGGTACTTGAAAGGAACACCATATCTGTATTAGAGAGGCCCTGAAACGGTTGCGGCTTGATGGCGGCGCCATCCGGCCGTTCTTTTCTCCGCCGACCATGAGCGTTGTTTTATGATAGCACCACGATTGCTTCTCCAATCCCAGGGGCTGCGGGCCCGCAAACGCCTCGGGCAAAATTTCCTGACAAGCCCGGGGATTGCCGCCACGATCGAAACGCAGGCGGCCATCGGCCCCGAGGACGTCGTGCTGGAAATCGGTGCCGGTCTGGGGGCTTTAACCGTGCCGGCGGCCCGGCGGGCCCGCAGGGTCCTGGCCGTGGATAAGGACCGGCGGATATTCGATCTTCTGCGGGTCGAACTGGCCGCACAGGACCTGTCCAACGTCGAACTGATCGAAGCCGACTTTCTCAAGCTGCCCTTCAGCCGCCATCTGCCGCACGGGTGCCGGCAGATCGTCGTGATCGGAAACCTGCCTTACAATATTTCGTCCCAGATTTTGGTGCGCCTGATAGAAAACCGCCGGTATGTCCGGAGGGCGGTGGTGATGTTGCAGAAAGAAATGGCCG
>JAERRP010000436.1 GCA_016735415.1 Desulfobacterales bacterium
GGGGACCGCGCTCAAAGTGGTTGAACGAATCCTGCTCGAAAGCCCTGCTGATTTCGATGGCCCGGTCGCCGCGGAAGTTAAAAAAGATCACGCTGTCATCGGCCATTATCGGTCCCAGCGGTTCGTCCCCGTGGGCAATCACGAAGGGCGGCAAATCCTGATCGATGACGCCCGGTATTTCCGCCCGCCAGGTCTCGATGGCTTCCCGGCAGGTGCTAAATCGGCGTTCTGCCCCCCTGACATGGGTGTCCCAGCCCCGGGCCACCATGTTCCAGTCCGCCTCGTAGCGGTCCATCGTGATCTTCATACGGCCACCGCCCGAAGCGATGGCAAAATCGATGTCGCCGCTGTCCCGCAGGTCGTTTAGAAATGCTTCCAGGCGGTCCACATAGATCAGCGCCGAGGTGGAGGGTACATCACGGCCATCCAGCAGTACGTGCACGCGGGCTTTCCTGACACCGCGCTGCCGGGCTTCCGCCAGCAGGGCTTCGAGGTGGTCGATGTGGCTGTGGACATTGCCGTCCGAGAGGAGCCCGATAAGATGCAGGGCCGAATCGTGACGGCGCACATTTTCAATCAGATTTTGCCAGACCTCGCTTTCAAAGAGGGTCCTTTCGGCGATGGCCTGTTTCACCAGGGCCGCTCCCTGATCGAAGACCCGGCCGCAGCCGATGGCGTTGTGGCCCACTTCGCTGTTGCCCATGTCCTTGTCCGAGGGCATGCCCACCGCCGTCCCGTGGGCCTTGAGGCGGGTGGTCAGACTGTTAAGCGCCAGCCAGTCCAGGTTGGGTGTGGCCGCCTGGCGCACGATATCGCCGGCTTCATAGCGGCCGATGCCGATACCGTCCATGATTGTCAGGACCACCGGTCCGCGGGGTCCGCCAAATATTTTCGATTTGTGCAGTTTATCCATTGGCGTTATCCTTCCTCCACCATCGTCAGGTATGGTCGCGCATGGCCTTGAAGGCGTTGATCAGGCCGTTGGTCGAGCTGTCATGGTTGGCGACGGCGGCGTTGTCGTCGAGTTCGGGCAAAATCCGTCGGGCCAGCTGCTTGCCGAGTTCGACCCCCCACTGGTCGAAGCTGAAAATGTTCCAGATATAGCCCTGTACGAAAATCTTGTGCTCGTACATGGCAATCAGGCTCCCCAGTACGTGCGGGGTCAGTTTGCGGAATAGAATCGAATTCGTGGGTTTGTTGCCGGCAAAGACCTTATGGGGTCGCAGGGCGGCAATCCGGGCCTCGCTTTTCCCGCTTTTTTCGAGTGCCTCCCGGACTTCGGCAGCGCTCTGTCCGTTCATGAGGGCCTCGGTCTGGGCGAAGAAATTGGACAGCAGAATGTTGTGGTGGCACCCGATGGGGTTGTGACTGATGGCCGGGGCCAGAAAATCGGCCGGCACGAGCCGGGTGCCCTGGTGAAGGAGCTGGTAAAAGGCGTGCTGTCCGTTGGTGCCGGGCTCACCCCAGATGACCGGCCCGGTCTGGTAATCGACGACGGTTCCGGCGCGGCTGGTCGATTTGCCGTTGCTTTCCATGTTGCCCTGCTGGAAATAGGCCGGAAATCGGTGCATGTACTGGTCGTAGGGCAGAATGACTTCGGTTTGGGCCCCGAAGAAGTTATTGTACCAGATCCCGATCAGGGCCAGGATAACGGGAATATTCCGGTCGAGCGGGGTTTCGCGGAAATGGCGGTCCATTTCGTGGGCGCCCTCCAGCAGTTCGACGAAGCGCTCGAAACCGATCAGGGCGGCGATGGACAGGCCGATGGCCGACCACAGGGAGTAGCGGCCGCCGACCCAGTCCCAGAAGACAAACATGTTGGCGGGGTCGATGCCGAAGGCCTGAACCGCTTCGGTGTTGGTGGAGATGGCTACGAAATGCCTGGCGATATGGTTTTCGCTCCCGGCCTGTTCCAGAAACCAGCGGCGGGCCGTGTGGGCATTGGTCATGGTTTCCTGGGTGCTGAACGTTTTGGAGGCGATCAAAAATAAAGTTGTTTGCGGATCGATTTTTTTCAGGCATTCGGCCATGTGGGTGCCGTCCACGTTGGAGACAAAATGGGCCTGCAGGCCTTCCCGGGCGTAGGGGCGCAGACATTCGGTCACCATGACGGGCCCCAGGTCGGAGCCGCCGATGCCGATATTGACGATATCGGTAACCGCCCGGCCGGTATAGCCGGTCCACTGTCCGGCGTGCAGGCGGGTGACGAAGTCCTTCATCTGGTCCAGAACCGCGTTGACGGCCGGCATGACATCCCGGCCGTCGACTTCGACGGGCGTGTCGGCGCGATTGCGCAGGGCCACGTGCAGCACGGCTCGGTTCTCGGTTTCGTTGATTCGGGCGCCGTGGTACATTTTGACGATCGCATCCGGCAGGTCCACCTCGTCGGCCAGGTCAAGCAGGAGCGCCATGGTGTCGGTGTCGATCCGGTTTTTGCTGTAATCCACCAGGATATCGTTGAAGCGCAGGGAGAAGTTTTCGAAGCGATCGGGATCGGCGGCGAACAAATCGCGCATGTGGCGGTCTCGCATGGTTTCGAAATGCTTCTGGAGACCCTGCCAGCTTTGGGTTTCGGTGGGGTTGATGCGTTTGAGGGTTTCCATGTTAGATTGGGCCTCTTTCTTTTCTCGCAAGTCTATGTAGGTATTTATGTTGCGTTATTTCTCTTTTCAGTCTGTTACTTTTCTTTCATGTGAAAGAAAACGAACCAAAAGAAGGCGCCCGTGCCCCGCTTTATCCTGCGCGTCGGCGCCAGGTTCGGAGCGTGTCGGAACTCGCTTCGCTCAAACAGGCCGACACGCATTTATCCGAAAAATATACGGTTCCCCGTAGCCGTTAAGTCAATTTCAGATATTCCAGAACCCCCTGGCCGTAGCGGGCTTCAAACGCCCGGTCGATCTTCTGGACCGGATTGGCGCCCAGGAATTGCAGTTCCTGGTCCAACGCGGTTTGGCGCGCGCTTTTGTCTCCAATGCTATTCAGGGCGGCGATTTTCTCTTCGATCTGGAAGTACTTCATTTTGGCATCCAGCGGCAGCTGCCAGAAAAGCAGAAAGCCCCGCTCCGGGAAGTCGATGCCCAGAAAGCGGTAGCAGTGCTGCATGAGCTGCTTTTCGAGCTGGTCGCAGACGGTCACAATACGATCCCGGGCGGCCGCCAGTTGGTCGGGATCGCAGGGCGCCCCCATGATTTCAAAATACATCTTGATCTTGGGCTCGGTGCCGGAAGGGCGCACGGTCAGGCGCAGGCTGCGGGTGTCCGGCAGGGTTTCCAGGTGAAATACGAGGACATTGCGCGAGGATGTGTCGGTGCGTGAGAGGTGGGGCTGGGGCGGGCCTTCCCAGCGGTCCACCTTGCGGGTGACGCCAAAGTCGCCGAAGGCGGCGATGTCCACTTCGCGCAGGTGATCCATGATTTTCTGAATCTGGTCCATGCCCCTGGCCCCCAGCAGACGGATTTCGGTCAGGTAGTTGTGGCAGTAGCCGTAGATGGCATA
>JAERRP010000343.1 GCA_016735415.1 Desulfobacterales bacterium
ATCCGATTGACGGGCGCCGACCCCGATACCCCCCCCCCCGGGTTTTCTCTACCAACCATCAACGCCGGATGTACCAGGAGGAATGTATGACAACAGCACCGGACAAAAGCAAAGCGGTCGAATCGGCCATGACGCAGATCGAGCGCCAATTCGGTAAGGGCGCGATCATGCGTCTGGGAAACGAGGCCGTCACCAGCGTACCCGTCTTTTCCAGTGGTTCGCTGGCCCTGGATAAAGCCCTGGGCATTGGCGGTATCCCGCGGGGACGGGTCATCGAAATATTTGGCCCTGAATCTTCCGGGAAAACGACCCTGGCCCTGCATGCCGTGGCTGAAGCCCAGCGGGCCGGCGGTATCGCCGCGTTCATCGATGCCGAGCATGCCCTCGATATCAACTATGCCCGGAAACTGGGCGTCAATTGCGACGAACTGCTCGTTTCACAGCCGGATACCGGCGAGCAGGCCCTGGAAATCACCGATATGCTGGTGCGCAGCGGTGCGATCGATATCATCGTGATCGACTCCGTGGCCGCGCTCGTACCCCGCGCCGAAATCGAAGGCGAGATGGGCGATTCCCACATGGGACTCCAGGCCCGTCTGATGTCCCAGGCTTTGCGCAAGCTGACCGGGAGCATCGGCAAGACCATGACCTCGGTGGTCTTTATCAACCAGATTCGCATGAAGATCGGTGTTGTCTTCGGAAACCCCGAGACCACCACCGGCGGCAACGCCCTGAAATTCTACTCGTCCGTACGGCTGGATATCCGGCGCATCGGCGCCATCAAGGAAGGGCAGGCCGTGGTCGGCAACCGGACGCGTGTGCGGGTGGTCAAAAACAAGCTGGCGCCCCCGTTTCAGGAGGCGGAGTTCGATATCAGCTATGGCGAAGGCATTTCCAAAACCGGCGAGATTCTTGATATCGGGGTGGATTGCGGGGTGATCGACAAAAGCGGTTCCTGGTATTCGTTTAACGGGGAGCGCATCGGGCAGGGACGCACCAATGTGAAAAAGTTCTTCGAAGACAATGAAGATATTTACAACGAAGCCTTTAAGAGAGTTCGTGAAAATCTGGGTTTCGCCGAAAAAACGGGAGAAAACGGCGAAGCCGATTCGGCCTGAGAAGGGGGCGGCCGGCGCGCCAAGGCCTGCCGGCGATTGCTGAATCCGAGCCGTTAGGAGATGAAGCTTATGACGGGAAACGAAGCACGCCAGCGATTTCTGGATTTTTTCGAAAAGCGTGGCCACCAGGTGGTGCGCAGTTCCTCGCTCGTCCCGGCCGACGACCCGACCCTGCTGTTTACCAACGCCGGGATGGTGCAGTTCAAGCGCGCTTTTCTGGGTGAAGAAAAACGCAGTTATGTACGGGCCACCACCTCGCAGAAATGTGTCCGGGCCGGGGGCAAACACAACGACCTCGAGAACGTGGGCTATACGGCACGGCACCATACTTTTTTCGAGATGCTGGGCAATTTCTCCTTCGGCGACTATTTCAAGGAAAAGGCCATCGCATACGGCTGGGATCTTCTGACCAACGGCTACGGCCTGCCGGCCGACCGCCTGTGGGTTTCCATCTACCTGGACGACGACGAAGCCTATGATATCTGGCATCAGCAGATCGGGGTGCCGGCTGAGCGCATCGTTCGACTGGGCGAAGAAGAAAATTTCTGGGCCATGGGCGATACCGGCCCCTGCGGTCCCTGCTCCGAGATCCATCTGGACCGTGGCGATCGTTTTGCCTGCGACAACCCGGAATGCGGTGTGGACTGTGACTGCGACCGGTTTCTCGAGATCTGGAACCTGGTGTTCATGCAATTCAATCGGGACGCTTCCGGGCACCTGGAACCGCTGCCCAGGCCGAGCATTGATACCGGTTTGGGACTGGAGCGTGTCTGTGCGGTCCTGCAGGACGTGGACACCAACTACGATATCGACCTGATGGTGCCCATCATCCGCAAGGCCGAAGAACTGGCCGGTCGGCCGGCAACCGAATCCGTGGAGACGGAAGTGGCCATGAAAGTGATCGCCGATCACAGTCGGGCGGCCGCCTTTCTGATCGGTGACGGTGTGCTGCCCTCCAATGAGGGGCGGGGTTATGTCCTGCGACGGATCATGCGCCGCGCCATCCGCTACGGCCGCAATATCGGGCTGGTTCGACCGTTCCTGCACGATACCGCCCGCACGGTGATGGCAATCATGCGGCCGGCTTATCCGGAACTGGGGGAGGCCGAGTCCTTTATCACGAACGTGATTAAAAACGAAGAAATCCGTTTTTCGGAAACCCTCGACAACGGTCTGCGGGTCCTCAACGACGCCCTGGGCGAATTGCGGGCCAGGGGTCAAACCGTGGTGCCCGGCGATATCATCTTCAGGCTTTACGACACGTTCGGCTTTCCAGTGGACATCGTGCGCGATGTCGTGCGTGATGAAAAACTGGAACTGGACATGCAGGGCTTCAACGCCGCCATGGACCGTCAGCGGGCCCAGTCGCGTGCCAAGGTTACCTTTTCTCAAATCAGTGATGCTTATCGTCCCCTGTCGGCCGCTGGCTTTCAGCCGGAATTCAAGGGTTATGAGGATCTGGTGGCTGAAAGCCGGGCGGTTTTAATCGTTAAGGACGGGGTCGAAGTGCCGGAGGCCGGCAGCGGCGACAGGATCGAAATCGTTGCCGAGGCCACCCCGTTTTACGGTGAAGCCGGCGGCCAGGTCGGCGATATCGGCTTTATGGCGGGGCTGACCGGCGATCCACCGGCCCAGGTCGAAATTCATGGCACCATCAAGGACCCCACCGGCCTGATCATCCACAAAGGCACCGTGACAGCGGGGCGGATTGCCAAGAACGAACGTGTACGGCTGACCGTGGATACGGCCGCCCGCCAGGCCACGGCCCGCAACCACACCGCCACGCATATCCTGCACGCCGTTTTGCGGGAGGTTCTGGGGGATCATGTCAAACAGGCCGGATCCATGGTGGCACCGGATCGGCTGCGGTTCGACTTCACCCATTTCTCCCAGGTGGAACCGGCCATGCTGGTCGAGATCGAGCGCAAGGTCAATCTGCACATCCTTCAGAACGTGGCCACCCATACCGATGAAATGGCGGCCGAAGAGGCCTTTCAATCCGGGGCCACCGCACTGTTCGAAGAAAAATACGGCGATCGGGTGCGGGTCGTCAGTCTGGCGGACTTCAGCAAAGAACTCTGCGGCGGCACCCACGTAAAGCGAACCGGCGATATCGGGATGTTTAAAATTATCGGGGAGGCCAGCGTGGCTGCCGGGGTCCGCCGTATCGAGGCCGTGACCGGCGAGGGCGCCCTGGAAAGCATGCAGTGGATGGCCCGGACGCTGGATGAAACCGCCCGGCTGTTGAAGGACAATCCCCAGAATCTGCAGGCGCGCATTCAGAAAATGCTGACCCATCAGAAGAATATAGAGAAGGAAAACGAACGCCTCAAGGCCATGCTGGCCGTCCGGTCGGCTGCCGAAGCCGAAGGCGACGTGCGCGAGATCAACGGCGTCAAGGTATTGGCCCGACGCGTGGAGGCGGACAATCCGGGCGCAATGCGGGATCTGCTGGATCGTTTTCGTGACCAGATCCAATCGGGCGTGGTGGTGCTGGGCTGCGTCAGCGGCGCCAAAGCCCTTCTGATCGCCGGCGTGACCAAGGATCTGCGCGGGCGCTTCCATGCCGGAAACATCATCAAGGCCCTGGCGCCGGTGGTCGGGGGCGGCGGCGGCGGCAAGCCGGATCTGGCCCAGGCCGGC
>JAERRP010000124.1 GCA_016735415.1 Desulfobacterales bacterium
GTGACGACCGCGAACCCATCCGGCTGCGCCGGTCGCTGGGCTCCGTCGTGCAGTTGCTCGATGTCCTCCGGGACGAATCGGTTTACACCTGCCCTGAAGCCTTGCTGCACCATGTGCTGGCTCCGGATTTGAGCGAACGCGACCTTGAGCACCAGCAGCAGCACCTGCTCGTTTTTGAAGGGTTCGACGTTCCGGCCCCTGAATCGCAACCCGCTGTTACGGATTTTGATGCCCTGGTCAATCTGGAGACTGGACACCCGGCACGTTTGGTTCCGGGCTATGCCGGGAAGGCCCTTTTTCAAGAGGAATACCGTGTCCGAACCCGCAAAGACCTGTCTTCCCTGATCCAGTCGCTGATTGCCGTTTTTGACTTGTCACCGCTCGTGATCCACACCCTCATCCGAAACGCACTGAACGAAACCATCGACCGACGTCGTCGATCTAATGGCGTCAGTGCCTCCCGTACGGAGATCCTGGCCGCGTTTGACGACCTGTTTGAAGCCACCCGCGCAGGTGCCCGGGTCAAACGGCTGCGCCGCCACATACCGCCCCTAATCCCCAAACCGCTCAATGCCCGCAAGGAGCTCTGTCAGTGCCTGATCGAGACCACGATCCGGATACCCGCAGACTTCAACCGTGACGGTGTTTGCTGCCTGTTTCGCCTGTTCGACGCGGCCCTGCTCAGCCGAATTGCTGAAGAGCCGAACCTTGTCGAGGAACTCGACCGCATCCTGGACATGATGTGGCTCCCGTCCCAACGGCCGCACGGGGTCGACTGGCGCAGCCTCTACGCGGTGGAAAAAGGCCTGAATGTCTATGGTTGGGCCGGAGCAGCGGCCCTGGCCTTTCTCCAGAGGGAATCCTTTTTCCCGGTCGTGACCGCGGACATGAAGCGAAAGGCACTGATGACGTCCGAAGCGGTTGTTCCCGGCCGGACCGACCCGCAGCTGCTAAGGTACCTGACCACCCCCATCGTGGCCCACGGTCGATGGGCCATGCAGTCGGCGGTCACGGAAGCGAACGCGCATCCATTCACGGATGCCCGCCGTCAGCGGGCGCTGGCCTTGAACGGTCAGTTCGACAGCCGCGTGGAAGCACGGCTTCGCACCTTTCTCGAAACCCTGGGCGGTTATCGTCTGCGCAGCGACAATTCCGCCGAGTATGCCGTTTTTCTGTGGGGGCATTTTTTTGACCAGTTGAAAGCCGAACAGCGCCGAAGTGACCTCGTGCGGCAGCAGGTGGAGAAAGACATGGCCGATATCGCCATCTGCAGCCAGTCCATCGATTTCAGTGTGCACCACCGGGTGCACGGCCGCTCGTCTGCCGATCTGGATCAAATAGCCTTTGTTGCCGCCGTCAAGCAGATTGTGTCGAACGGCGGTCAGATCGCCGTTATCGGGATCAGCCTGGTGTCACCGCGACGGCTATATGTGGCGAGCCACAACCGGCCCGTTTTTGTCGTCCGTCGCCTGGAAAACGACGATTTTATGGTGGTCTCCGACATTAACGCCGCGCTGGGCCTCTTCCCTCAGGAGTTGGTTGAAAAAACGATCAATGCCATGGATGGATTGAAAAAGCGCCAAGTGGCGGCCGTGGCTAAAATGGAAGGTGAGGGGGCCTCCCGGGATTTGCTGCAAGCCTGCGCATCGGCTTTTACCAACGATCGTCTGCGGTTGCTCGAGCCGTTTGCGGTCGAAGTCTACCCCCTTGATGGCGAGGAAATATTTGCCCTCATCGAAACCGGCATCGAAGGTGGAAGCGTGCGCCGCACGGTGTCCATCAGCGATTTTGACGGGGCAGCCCTGCCGGATATCGAGCCGTTTGAAACCCGGCTTGATCCGGTCACTGTCCGTAAAGACGTCGATACGTCATTTCACGAAACCCATCTAAATGAAATTCCGGAAAGGTTCCGGTATATCCTCGACGTCTACAGCGCCGATGCCGCAGGCGGAGGACCGACCATCAGATTGAATACCCGTTTAATGCGCCGCCGGTTCGGCCGCCGCCTGGAGGGACTGCGGCGGCTGATCTTCGTAGGAACCGGCAGCTCGTTTCACATGGCCACCATCGCCCGCACTATCCTCGAAAATCTGATGCCGGACATCAACATCGACGTCATGCGCCCCGGCGATATTGAGGATCCCCGACGGCGTTTTCTCCGCCAGCAGGATCTGGTCATCATGTTGAGCTGGTCGTCCACAACGGCGGAAATGGTCCAACTGGCCCAGCGCTTGCTCAAAGACGACACGCTCATGATCGGCGTCACCGAAAAATGCTTTGCCGACATGGCGCTGGCCGCCGGCAAGTCGGCGGGCGTGATGCCCATATTCAGCGGTGAAGAAGTCACCATCGCCGGCATCAAGAGTACGCTCTGCATGCTGTTGTGTCTCAATATACTGGGCGCATGGATTTCAGCGAAAAAGGGCAAGACAGAGGGTATTGAAACGGTCTTCAGGCGCCTGGGTGATCTGGCTGATCGGGTCGAACGGCTTTATACAGATGAGGATATTATAACCTTTTCCAAACTGACCGCAGCAGCTATTGCCGGCGCCGTTGGCATCGTCGTCGTCAGCGCCCAGGAGGCGGCCGGTACGGGTAAGGAAGTCGTGCTCAAACTCGAAGAGGGCAGCTGGCACGCCGTTGGCAAATGGTATTCCTACGTCGATATCCTGGAAACAGACCCTGCCCATTGGTCGCCGGGCCGCTTTGTCATGGTCCATGCAACCCGACGGGCCCACATTGATGCGGCCGTCGCCGTGATGCAAAAGCTTGCCGCCGCCGGCATCGAATTTACCGTTGTAACCTGCCCAAACCGCCACCAGGACCGGATCAATCAGTTGTGCGGCCAACGCTGTCTCGTGCTGCCGTGGGGTGACGACAGCAGTCAGCCTTATATTGATATTGCCTTTTATTACCGCTTGGCCCTCGACACCGGCATCGCCTGCGGACA
The DNA here is from genome assembly GCA_016735415.1 of Desulfobacterales bacterium. The sequence goes on from JAERRP010000124.1 coordinate 2,951, forward strand.
CGGGTACGGTGTGGCACCCCGCAACCGGACCAAGTCGTCTACGGTCACCCGATCCCGGCCCAAGATCCCCTTGTCGCCCGCCGCCGAGCTCAAGCGGCTGGCGGCGGATGTGCCGAAAATGGTTTCTGCCGATCAGGACGAAGGGCATCCGCGCGCCTATCGATGGGAAGACGTGGTCAGCGAATCCGAGCCGTTGGAAACGTTCACTGTATTGCGCTGGCTCGCGAAACGGTTAGGCCGGGAAGATCCCCTGAAAGCCCTGGGCATCTTTGCCGAAGACGGCGCTGATGAGCTGGGGCGCTTGGTCTTTGACGACCATTCCGAAGTCAATGATGTTGTCATTGTGTCGCTCAATCCGGCGGCCCAAAAGGTGGTATGCGATGTTGCGACCTTCTGGCGTCGCTTGATCAATCTGCCAATACGGGAAATGCCGGTCGGCGAATGGCCTTGCCAATCTGACGACAGCACCCTGGTGCTGGTCGTGGCCACGGCTGTCTCCGATGGTAAAACCGCCATCAGTGTACTGCCGCCGCCGGACGGATTGAAAATCGGGTGGGTCGGGCCGGAGCCCCCTTCCTGGATAGGCACTGGCATGACGACGGCCGGAAGGTTTATCATGCCTTGCGCCCAAGGCCGATGCTCGTCCGTGCGGCTGTTTGCCGGTTTAAACCTGCTGCTGGCCAGGGTCTGGTCACGCTACGCTCCGGAAAAGGCGCTGACCGTCCAGCGTCACCTTGCCGGTGTGGCCGATAGCATCACCGCCGTGTTAGGTGATGCCCAACTCCTCAATGGATTGCGGGAAGCAGCCGCCGCCAACGCGCGCTACCGGACCGCTTTCTTCATCAGTCCTTTTGCCGGCAGCGGCCGGATGTGGGAAGAACAATTCGATGCCGCCGGATGCTTGCTGATGGTTCACCATGCACTCGGCCAGTCCGGCCACGGCCCCATCGTGACCATCGACGGCAATGCAGCTGAAAAATACGTGGCCATTGAAAACCGTGACTTGATGATTGCTCGCTATGGAGAGGCTGACGTTGCCTGCTGGGAGGCGCATTGTCTGGACGGCGGCACTGTCGATGATTTTCTGTCCCGGCCGCCGGCCATGCCCCTTGAGCGGCCGAGGGCACCCTTCTATGCCGGAAACCGATGGTATCTGCCGGTGCTGCGGCCCGATTATGACACGCACCGGGATAACTTGATCATTATCGACATGACCGCTGAGCGCTATCTGCCGCAGACGCTCGATGAGCTGTCCCTGCTCGGGAGCCGGGTGCCGCGGCTGGTTGTCATCACCCAGGAAGAACGGATC
>JAERRP010000850.1 GCA_016735415.1 Desulfobacterales bacterium
GATTTTTGCCGCCAAAAGAAACATAAATGTTAATTTTATTGTTCATGATAATCGGGTTTATGGTTTGACCACCGGACAATTTACCCCGACCAGTCCTTGCGGATTCGAGGGGCCCTCAACCCCCCGGGGAAGCCTGGAAGACCCGCTGAATCCGATTGAACTTATGCTCTGTGCCGGGGCCACATTTGTGGCCAGGGGATTTTCCACTAATGTGAAGCATCTTCGCGGTTTGTTAAAGGCAGCCGTCAAACACAACGGTTTTTCATTTGTAGATGTCCTGCAGCCCTGTGTGAGTTTTTTCGACAACAGTGATGATTACAAGGAGTACACCTACGAGCTTGCCGATGAGAAACATGATCCTTCTGATATATCGGCGGCAATGGACAGAGCCGGAGAATGGAGCTATGACCAGGGAAAACGAATACCCATCGGCATTTTTTATCAAATAAAAAAGCCTGCCTTTGAAGAGAGGCTTCTGAGGTCAAAAATAATGGTAAAAACAAAGCCAAAAGATATCGGACCTGTGTTGGCAAAACAAATTTAGATATGGCTAAGCAGACCTTGGTCTGTTGCTCTATCGACTTCAAAAAGGGAAAATAGAAGTTTTCGTCTTTATCAACAGGGATAAAATAAAAAAATAAGGAGGAACAAAATGAAAAAAGTAGCTATTAATGGTTTGGGACGTATTGGGCGTCTTGTATTACGTCAATATCTCATGGGTAATTATCAGGATCTGGAAATTGTAGCTGTAAATGACCTGTCCTCGGCTGAAGATATTGTCTATCTGATGCGTTATGACTCTGTGCATGGTAAACCCCCTTTTTCTGTTAAAGCGGGTGCGGATTATTTGCGATTAAATTCAAAGGAAATTAAATTATTCAGCAAGAAAGATCCGGTAGAACTTCCCTGGGGTTCGCTGGGAGTGGACATCGTACTGGAATGCACCGGTATTTTCAGGAAGCGCGAAGATGCGGCCAAGCATTTGGAGGCGGGGGCTAAACGGGTTATTATCAGCGCGCCTTCAAAAAGTGCGGATTTAACTGTGGTGTTGGGGGTCAATGAAGATGAATTTGTTCCGGAAAAACACCAGATCATTTCCAACGCCTCCTGCACCACTAATTCACTGGCCCCCGCTTTGAAGGTGTTAAATGACGCCTTTGAGATTGATAGTGTTATGGTTACCACTATTCATGCCTATACCGCCAGCCAGGCCATGGTGGACGGCCCGGCGCGAAAGAAAAGAAGGGGCCGTGCCGCCGCGGTTTCTTTAATCCCTACCAGCACGGGATCCGCCATAGCCACTGCTCTGGTTCTCCCTGAACTGGAAGGAAAAATGGACGCCATAGCGGTTAGGGCGCCCATACCTGACGGGGCCATCACCGATATCGTAGCCTATGTCCGCAAGAAAGTTTCTGTGGAGAGCGTAAATGCAGAATTCAAAAAAGCGGTTCAGGGGAAACTTCAAGGTATCCTGGACTTTACAGAGGAAGAAATCGTATCCGCCGACATCATAGATGATCCGCATTCTGGTATCATTGACGGATCATTTACCAGAGTTGTAAATGACAATATGATCAAGGCACTGGTTTGGTATGACAACGAGTTTGGATATTCCGTCCGCATGCTTGATCTGGCGGTCTATATCTCCAAACAGTAAGCGGAGGTTTGTATGATCAAATTTATTGACGAGATGGATATCAAAACAAAGAAGCTGCTCATCCGGGTAGACTATAACGTGACCCTGCAGGATGGAAGGGTTGCGGATGACTTTCGTATAATGAAAAGCCTCCCTACCTTGAAATACGCCCTGGAAAGGAACACGGCTGTCATCCTTTGTTCGCATCTCGGACGTCCCGGAGGAAAAAAAATACCTGAACTGTCTCTCCAACCGACAGCCGACAGATTGTCCGAGCTTTTGCAACAGGATGTTGCCATGGCTCCCGATTGCATTGGACCCGAGGTAGAGAGGCTTGTCGCCCAACTCGGCCAGGGGCAGGTACTGATGCTTGAAAATCTCCGGTTTCATCCCGAAGAAAAGGATAATGATCCGGAATTCAGCAAACAACTGGCCGACCTGGCCGATATTTATGTAAACGATGCCTTTGCAGTGGCCCACCGTGCACATGCCTCTGTGGCCGGAGTACCAAAAAATACAAAACTCTGCTGTGCCGGCCTGCTTATGAAAAAAGAATTGGAGTTTCTCAAGGACAATCTGTCTGATCCTGATAAACCCTATATAGCTATTCTCGGCGGGGTTAAAGTTTCTACGAAACTTAAGCTCTTGAGGAAATTGCTGGACAATGCCGATCAAATTATTATCGGCGGTGTTATAGCCAATAATTTTCTCGCAGCCTGCGGACACTCTCTCGGCAAGTCCCTTGTGGAGGAGGATTTGGTAAAGGATGCAAAAGAGATCCTGACGGTGAGCCAAGAAAAAAGAGTGATACTGCATTTGCCGGTTGATGTGGTTTTGGGTCAAGCCCCGGACTGCGATAAGGATTACGGCACGAAGGATGTGAAAAAGATTCCTGAAGACAAGATGGCCCTGGATATCGGGCCGGAATCCGTTAAATTATTCAGTGATGTTCTGAAGGGTGCTGCGACCATTGTTTGGAATGGTCCGATGGGGGCCTTTGAAAATCCGCTATTCAGGAAAGGATCTTCGGAAATAGCCGGGGCAGTGACCGGTGTCAGCGGCGCGCTTACCGTGGCGGGGGGTGGAGATACCATCTCCATGCTGAAAGAAACGGGGTACATGGATAGTCCAGGTTTTGTCTCTACCGGCGGCGGATCATTTTTACAGTTGTTGACCGGAGAGGAATTACCTGCCCTTAAGGCCTTGGAGATAGATAAAAAATGAATGCTGTTATCCTCGCTCCTTTTCCCGCCATCGGTACATGGAGAAATAGGTAAACTGAAACAGATCTACTTCGATGATAAATATTGGACAGTACGTTATTTTGTCGTGCACATCGGCAGTTGGTTGCTTGGACAGGATGTCCTGGTCGTGCCTTCGGTAGTTAGCGAGTGTTTGATGACCGTTTTGAGGCAGGTGAGGTGCTTAGGGCTCGCCCAAAAATAACTTTACATTTTAAGCGTCGATCCATCCTGCCTGACTTTGTTACGAAAACGTATAAATATCTTGATATCCCTACGTTTTCGCGCCTTGTCAGGCAGGCGCCTCAACACTTAAAATTGCCAATTTATTTTTGGGCGAACCCTTATTTCTTTTCCCCAAAGGGATATCCACGTGAATACTTCGGAACCTGTAGAATTTAAACTCATTGCGGGGGAAAATAAAGAAATAAAATAATAAAATTAAGGGGATAAATATAACTGATGACATTTTCTTTAAAATATATGC
>JAERRP010000071.1 GCA_016735415.1 Desulfobacterales bacterium
ATTGCAAATTCATCAATTTTCTTTTCAATCAAGGCCCTAATCCCTTCAGATACCTCCCCTGCATTTTCGGCAGAATCACTTAAAGCACGATCGCATATCTCAAGATAGTTGACATCAACCATATCCGGCCGCATTCGTATTTTGTTTGCTTTTGCAAAGTCCGCCCAGGCCTCATTTGTTGCCAGAATCGTTCCATTATGGTCCAGAATTGCTATATGGGCAGATAGGGAGTTAATAATATCGAGGGCGAATCGAGAGGTCAATCGCAAGAAATTTTTCTTTTTTTTTGTTCGCAAAGCGCCTTCTCCCCGCGCATCTTTCTTCGGCAATTGTTTCGGCATTGCATTCCTCTCCTGTTTTCACCAATGAGCGATAAACGGCCGAGCGAACCCCTGTATGCTTGATGAAATTTTCTCTTTGACCCCAGCCCGACCCCCAGCCCGGACATGAGTGCGGAACTGGGTCGGCGGCGGAACTGCGCGGGAACTGCTGCGCGGAACTGTGCGCGGGAACTGGAGTCGGGCCACGGCAACTAAATGAGATTGCAGATAAAATTTCTTAAATTCGCCTCTGAAACGGGCTTAATCCATTCTTATTCATGCTGATAGTTGTCAATCTGTTATTGAAACTATACTTGGGCTAACGCCACTTCTAATGACAACAGGGCGGCTTCCCATCCGTGGCCTTCTGGACACGATGAAGATAGCGCGACCAAATCCCTTTGACACCGCTGCGGGTGGTTTGTTCATACCGGCCGCTGTCCTGTGCGAAGCGATCGAGGCACACCTGGCTGCAGAAGTAGTAGGAATGCTTGTTGTACACGGTGGTATAGTCGCTGCGATCCGGATCGACTTTCTGGCCGCAGACCGGATCGGTTTGTTTCTTTTTGAAATGCAGTTCCATGGTAACACCCCCTCTCGGACCAGGGGCCGCGCCGTAAAGGATGGACTGTAATAGCGCGGCCTTTGAGAGAGGATAACCACGGCGGACCGACAATCAACTTTGATGGACTCCAGTTCGGTCAAATCAAGACCGATCTTCCATCTGGTCCACCCGGGCAGGGGGACCCTTTCGGAAATATTGGACCACACCGCCACTTTTTCGGTGCCGTCCTTGCTGATGAAATGCCACTTGCGGCAATCGAGATCCTTGACGACACAGGCGCCGGCATCCTTGTGGAACAGCAATGTCAACATCGGCATCCTGCGCGTCGGAATTTCGCCTTTCCCAATCGCAATTGATGATTATGATATATCGTCAGACATTCAATTTCCACAAATCAATCGGAGGAGATCTGCATGCTCTACAGCAAAACGGTTATGGATCATTTTCGCAATCCCCGGAATGTCGGTGTGATCGATGATGCTGACGGCGTCGGTGAAGTCGGCAATCCGCTCTGCGGTGACATGATGACGATTTATCTCAAAATTGAAGAGGATCGCATCGCGGACATCAAGTTTCAAACCTTCGGGTGCGGTTCGGCCATTGCCGTTTCCAGTATGCTGACCGAGATTGCCAAGGGCAAAACCCTGGACGAGGCCCGAACAATCACCAACAAGGATGTGGCCCATGCCCTGGAAGGCCTGCCCAAAAACAAACTGCACTGCTCCAACCTGGGCGCCGACGCCCTGCAGCTGGCTTTGAAAGACTACGAAAACCGGCTCGCGGGCAAGCCGCGCAAGGAACCATCTGAACGCAAGGAAACCCATGAGCACGCTGAGGGCGGTAAATGCTACTGCCCCTACTGCGACGTTGAAATTGTGGAAGGCATCAACTTCTGCGAAGCCTGCCAGTCGGACCTGGAAGAAGAACATTGAACAAGGAAGACAATATGACCATGATCAACCTGGACCACATTTCATCCAACCCCCTGTTAGCGGAAGTCAAAGAAGCCATGATCGCGGCCATCCAGGCCGATTACCACAACCCCTCCAGCCAGCACAGCAAAGGGGACGAAGCGGCCGCTCTGCTGGACAAAGCCCGCGAATCAGTGGCCGGCCTGATCAATGCCAATATGGCCAAAGAGATCGTCTTTACCTCCGGCGGGACCGAATCCGTCAACCACGCCATCAAGGGCACGGTCCTGGGCAATGCCAAAAAAGGCAATCACATCATCACCTCCAACATCGAACACAACGCCGTTATCCGCAGCCTGCGCCGCCTCAAGGGCCAGGGATTCAAGGTGACCTCACTGGACGTGGACGCGGCCGGCCGGGTGAGCCCTCAGGCCGTGGCCAACGCCATCACCGATCAAACCATCCTGGTTTCCATCATGCACAGCAACAATGAGACCGGCACCATCCAGCCCATCGAGGAAATCGCCCGCATCACCCGCGAGCGCAAGGTCATCCTGCACACCGATGCGGTCGACTCGGTCGGGGCCATGCCCATGGACGTGCAGCAGATAGGCGCCGATCTCATGAGCTTCGCGTCGAACACCATTTACGGGCCCACCGGCGTGGGCGGGCTCTACATCCGCCGCGGCACCCTGGTCTGGCCCCTGCTCGACGGCGGCGTTCAGGAAAACAGCAAGCGGGCCGGGGCCGAAAACCTGATCGGTATTATCGGCCTGGGCGTGGCCGCCGACCTGGCCCGTCACGATATGGACCGCCGTCTGGCGCACCTCGAAAAACTCAAAGCCAAACTGCTCGCCGGACTGCCCGCCTATATCGATGAGTACATCGTCAACACCCCGCCGGGACCCAGCCTGCCCAACCTGGTGTCCATCTCGATCAAGTACATCGAAGGCGAAAGCGTCATGCTGATGCTCGACGACGAGGGTATCGCTATTTCGCCCCGCTCGGCCTGCGCCACCGGTTCACTGCGGGCCTCCCACGTATTGCTAGCCCTCGGGCTCTCCCATGCCGACGCCCAGGGCACCCTGGTGGTAACCTTCGGCATCGACAACACCACCGCGGATATCGACCGCTTTCTGGGAGCCCTGCAAAACGTGGTCAAAACCCTGCGGGAGCTTTCCCCGCTCTACAAGAAAACGACCCGGGGCTGACGCTCCGCCATTGGCCAACACCACAACAAAACATGACAATTTTCTCCACATCTTTCTTTCCCCTGCGGCGGCCCGCCGATGTGGATGCCCTGATACGTTGTCTTAAAGATATGGGGGCCGGCGGAGTGGAACTTGACTACCGCATTCCATCGGCCCTGTTCCCGCAAATTAAAAACGCACTTCACCACGCCGGCCTCATGGTCGGCAGCCTGCACAACTTCTGCCCGATCCCGCCGGAATTCACCCGCAGTGGCGGCGGCGGTGATCTCTTTTCCCTGTCCGCCACCGATCGGGACGAGCGCGCCGCGGCGGTCAGATGGACCCTTCAGACCATCGAGCAGGCCAACGATCTCGAGGCCCGCGCGGTCGTTCTGCATTGCGGCCGGGTAGCGATGACATCGGAGCAGGATGTGCTTTATGATTTTTTTCGCAGTGGGCGGATGGACACGGACGACGCCCGCGGATTCGTGGCCCGCAAGCTGGCCGAAAGAGACCGTTTGAAACCGCCGCACCTGGACGCCCTCTGCTTCAGCCTGGAAAAATTACTGTCCGCGGCGGAGCGCCACCATGTGCGTCTGGGGCTGGAAAACCGCTATCACTATCACGAACTGCCGGGGATCGACGATTTTGGATTATTCTTCCAGGAATTCGAAGGTGCCCCGCTGGGCTACTGGCACGACACCGGACACGCCCACGCTGGTGAAGCGCTGTCCCTCTTCACCGCCGGCGACCTTATGAAGCGCTACGGATCCAGCCTCGTGGGATGCCACCTTCACGACGCCCGGGGCCTGAACGACCATTTACCGCCCGGCACCGGCCAGATCGACTTCCCGGCGCTGAAAACCTTCATGACGCCCCAGACACTGAAAGTAATCGAATTGAAGCCCGGCACGGAGCCGGAGGATGTGCGGGCGGGGGTGCGGTATCTGGTCACCAAAGAACTGCTATAGTGCCCCGCCGGAAAGGGCATCTTTCGATCCCGGGCGGGGTTCTCACTCTTTGAAGGTCCTCGACGTAGCCGGGCTACGCCTGCGGCCTTCAAATCGCTGCGGCCTGGCCCGAAACCGAAACCTACCCTTTCCGGCGGGGCACTGCGCCTTGCTGACCGGGCATCTTTCGATCCCGGGCGGTGTTCTCACTCTTTGAAGGTCCTCGACGTAGCCGCGATTGATAATGTCAGTGGCCTGGCCCCGTCGTATCGTAACAGGCCTTGAAACTGAATTCCTTCCCGGGTGGGGTAAAGCATGCGGGCACTCTGCTGGAGGAGTACTTCCGGACGGTGGCCGGTCATCTCGCAGAGACGGTCGTTGGCCTGCACGATGACACGCTTGCGAACCATGCCGACCGGTCGGCGCCGCCCGGAAGATGCTGTCCAGGGTCTCCAGCTGGCGTTTGAGCTGTTCTTCCTTTGGCCGCAGCTCCGAAATCCCGCGGTTCAGGGCGGCAACTTGCTTTTCGAGATCCCTGCAAGTTGGTTTGGCCGTCATACCGTTTCCCCGCCGGATAACCTGCCGGAAAGGCCCTGGAAGGATAGATGCCGGATACGTAATTCTAATATTCCTAAAAAATATTTCATCATTTTAAAAGGTTAGCCTGAAAGTTCATCTCAAAACCAGGCCGGCCTCTCACACAAACCCTGACCGATTTCGGCGTTTCGAGGTCTTTGGTAGAGGCAAGCAGGCAGCCCCCATGCCATCGCCCTGCCGCCTGTAAATTATGGTTCTCCAATTTAGTTGAAGAATTGGAGGTGATCCTAAATTAAAAAATCGGTCATGGACATATCCGGAATCAGTTTTATGTTCAGACCCCGGACAATCGACGTTTGATTCGCGCCCGTTTCATGATATAGTGCATCATACAGGTCAAACTACTATATGTTGTACCGTTTAACAGGAGTATGCAATGCTTGAAGTACGGAAAACCTTTGTTCTCGATACGAACGTCATCCTTCACGACAGCACCTGCATCAACCAGTTCGACGAGCACGACATTGTTATTCCGATCACCGTCATCGAGGAGCTCGACCGCTTCAAAAAAGGCAAGGACATCCTCAACTGCAACGCGCGCGAATTTCTGCGTGCGCTGGACACGCTTACAGGGGACCATATCTTCAACGGCGGGGTCCCCATCAGCGAGGGCCAGGGCCGGATTTCGGTTTTTCTGGAATCCCAGTTCCATGCCAAGATCCAGGCCAATTTTTCGAGCACCAAAGCCGATCACCATATCCTCAATGCGGCCTATCACATTGCCGCCGAAAAAGGTTTCGAACGCGTGGTGCTGTTATCCAAGGATGTCAATCTGCGCATGAAGGCCAAGTCCGTTGGGCTGACGGCCGAAAATTATCGCTCCGATCATATACCGAACCTGGCCGAGCTTTACATGGGTAAAAGCATCCTGGAAAACGTCGATGGCCAGTTGATCGACCACCTTTACCAGGCGCCTTATGAAATCCCCGCCGAACCCCTGACTTCGGAAGCCGGCCTGCGGGCCAACGAGTTCCTGATCCTGCGCAATGGCCGCAAATCGGCCCTGGGGGTCTACGACGAGGCCAACCGAAAAGTGCTGCGCGTCGAAAATCGCAGCAGCTTCGGCATCCGTCCGCGCAACGCCGAGCAGTCCTTTGCGCTCAACGCCCTGCTGAACCGCGATATTCCCCTGGTCACCATGTCCGGCAAGGCTGGTACCGGCAAGACCCTGCTGGCCCTGGCCGCCGCCCTGGAATCCAAACGCCATTACCGGCAGATTTTCGTGGCCCGGCCGGTGGTGCCGCTCAGCAACAAGGATCTGGGCTATCTGCCGGGGGACGTGAACTCCAAGCTCGATCCCTACATGCAGCCCCTGCATGACAATCTGTCGGTCATTCAGAACCAGCTGACCCAGGACAACGCCCGCAACAAACACATCAGGGAACTGCTCGAAGAGGGCAAGATCGTCATTACGCCCCTGTCCTATATCCGCGGGCGCAGCATCATCAAGACCTTTTTCATTGTCGACGAAGCTCAGAACCTGACGCCCCACGAAATCAAAACCATCATCACCCGCGCGGGCGAAGGCACCAAGATCGTATTCACCGGCGACATCTACCAAATCGATCATCCCTATCTGGACAGTCATTCCAACGGCCTGAGCTACCTGATCGAAAAAATGAAAGGTGAACGCCTGTACGCCCACATCAATCTGGAAAAAGGCGAGCGCTCGGATCTGTCCGATCTGGCCACACGGCTTCTCTAACCCCCACTATGACGGAACAACGCCAATCACCACGCATGACCTATTTGACCTCCGTCAAACTCGAGGGCGAGAAGGAGACCTGGGAAGGATCGGTGCTCAATATCAGCTCCGACGGCATGTTTCTGGAAACACTGCAGAATTTTGCGATCGGTGATCGCGTGAATGTCACATTCCGCATGCGCCACTCCGGACACACGGTCGACATGGCGATCGAAATCAAGCGGACCACCCCTGAAGGGATCGGTGCCAAAATTATCTGGCCCTGAAAGCGGTGGCCGGCAGCGGCGTGCCGTCCGGCAGGAAATATCCCCTTTTGCACTGCCGGACGCCGTATTTAAGGCGCCGGCCAAACCCCTGAGGTGCCCCGATGATCAAAGCCGACCTGACACGGACCGCCACCACCCTCATGCTCATTCGCCACGGGGAGACCATCTGGAACCGGGATATGCGTTTTCAGGGACATGGCGACAGCGACCTGACCGCGAGGGGGCGGGCCCAGGCCGAGGCCCTGGGCCGACGGCTTGTGCAAACGCCTTTCGACGCGCTGATCAGCAGCGATCTGGGACGCGCCCGGGAAACGGCGGCGATCATCGCCCAACAAACCGGGCACACGGTGCAAATCGACCCGCGCCTGCGTGAACGCCATTACGGCGTGTTGGAAGGATTGAATATCGAAGAAATCCGGCGCGGCCACGCGGCCGTTTATGACCAACTGATCACCGAGGACCCGGATTACATCATCCCCCGGGGTGAAAGCCACCGGCAGCACTACCGCTGCAATATCGATTTTCTGGAAGCATGGCGGCGCGAAAAACCGGAAACAACCGCGGCTGTCGTGTCCCATGGGGGCTTTATGGACAACGTCTTTCGCCACATTGCCCGCCTGAAATTCGATGCGCCGCGTTGCGTCCTGGCAGGAAACGCCAGCCTGAGCGTCGTCTCGCACGGAGACTTCTACGGTTCCCCTCGCTGGATCATCAGGTCCTGGGGCGATGTGGGGCATCTGTGCGGAATCGATCCATGACGGCCGCACGCATTTGAGGCCATCGCATCCGTCCGAAGCCAGCTTGACCCTGAAAAACACCATGATCGAGCCTGTCAAACCGTCCAGAGAACGGCGAACCCGGCTGTTCTGGATCCAGAGCTGCGGGCCTGATCGACGATCGAGGCCAGCAGACACTGCCAGACCATGGCAATCGCAAAATGAAGCCCGGCTAAAAAAGGGATTGCGACACGGCCGACGCAAACAATAAACAGGGGGGGTGAAAAAAACCAGGTCGCCATGCGGCCTGGTCGGATGCGCGAAGCACCTTTTTTGTTCATTTAATTGAATCGAATTGCTATAGTCTTTCTAATCGAATTGCGTGAGCATACAAAAAACCGGGTTCACGGCTACCGAGGAACGCATTCTCCGGTCAGCCTCGCATCGGCATGTTTACCAGGTGTGAGAGGATACCATCGACCCGATCTCCAACAGTCCAAACAGTCTAACCGACAACCTGCAAAGGCCCCGACCCATGACCACAGACGATAAATGGCGTGTCGTTCTGATCGACGATGAGGAAGGCATTCGCCGCGTCACCCGCATTACACTGGAAGACTATGGTTATACCGTCTATACGGCCGAAAACGGCCGGATCGGCATCGAACTCTGCAAAAAGCAGCAGCCCCAGATCGTCATCACGGATATCCGTATGCCGGTGATGGACGGCATTGCCGTACTGGAAACCGTCAAGAATGACTTTCCGGATACGGAAGTCATTGTGGCCACGGCTTTTGGCGAGATGGACCTGGCCATCAAGGCCCTGCAGCTGGATGCCTCCGACTTCATAACCAAACCCCTGCACAGCGACGCCCTTCAAATTGCCCTGGAGCGCGCCCAGGCACGCTATAACGCCCGCCGGCAGTTAAAAGATTACACCGTTTTTCTCGAGCAGGGTTGGAACGAAACCACCCGGGACCTTATGGCGTACTTTACCTTCAAGCACAGCCTTATCGAAAGTCCCATGGACGCCATTATCGGTT
>JAERRP010000359.1 GCA_016735415.1 Desulfobacterales bacterium
AATCCATATGGGAAGGTAATCGCCCCGCAACTTCGTCGTCGGACTGGATCGGGAGCTGGCGGATGTCCAGGACATCCCTGGAAACCAGGAAGTCCGAAAGGGAGGACCACGATAGAAAAAGATTTTCCGGTGCCACACACAACCTGTTTTCATCACAGGCCGCCTCATAATTCTGACGGGCCTTTACAACAATCTCGTCGGTGGCCTTTTCCAGATCCGCCGGTTCCAGACGAACAACCATTGTATCCGCCGGCAGAAAGTCCATCAGATGATCGAGCTGGGGATAGATCAACGGTAACAGACCATCGATGCCGGCAAAACGTCCTTCCTGCTTGATGGTCGCTACCAGGTGGCGAATGACAGAAGCCGGAAGTTCCTGCTCCGAGGCCTGAAGCCTGAGTCGCATGACGATGTCGGCCATCTGGGATGGCCGTATCACCACTTCACTTGCCGGGGCGATGACGGCCTCTGGAAGCTCGTCCAGCGTTCTCTGGGTATCAACCGAAAAAAGCCGGATGGATTCGATCCAGTCATCGAAGAATTCCACCCTCAGAGGATGATCATACAGGGGGGAGAAAACATCCAGGATGCCGCCTCGAATGCAGAAATCCCCCGGTTCCTCGACAATATGGGTCCGTGTATAACTACCGCTGATCAAGCGCTCCAGCAAATGCTCACGGTCGACCTCCTCTTTGGGCATGAGCAACTCAAGATAATTCTTGACTTCACGCTTCGGAATAATTTTCTTGAGAAGAGCGCCTACGGTGGTGACCACCAGCGGCGGCCGGTCGTTTTCTAAAAGCCGGTACAGCACCCGGATGCGTTTGGCGGCGGTTTCACTATGGTAATCAAGGGCTTTGTAGGGAAGCAAATTGTAAGGGGGAAATTCTAAAAGGCGGCCATGCTTTCCCACTCCGAAAAACCGTAAATCATTGCTTAAGGTTTCGGCCGTACGCAAATCCGGTACAACCACAAGTATCGGCTGCGAAACCGCGAGGTAAGTCTGCGCAAGATAGAACGCGGCCGACGCACCTTTCAAGCCCGTGCATTCAGCTCGCAAAGGGGTGCTCGACCGGCGGTCAGGTTTCTTAATAATCAAAATTTTCCCTTGATTTTGCCACCTAAACAAAGTAGGTGAATTGCCGTCATGCCGGCGTAGCTCAGTTGGTAGAGCAGCTGATTCGTAATCAGCAGGTCAGCGGTTCAAATCCGCTCGCCGGCTCCACCAATGATTTTCAAATCTGTTGCATACCGGCCGGCCGGGGCCGCTTTTGACTCCCGCCTCTCTGTTTGAACCCTCCAATGTGCAAGGCCACCCCCCCTTAGTATACTTACCTGTGTAATACAAGCCGGCCTTTGCTCATCGGGAGACAGCGGCCAACGCTGCAAGGCAATTAACGGGCGGGGCCTGCGGCCTGGAAGTTCACCGCCAATACCAGTCAATCGCGGCCCGTAGGGACGCTATCGGTTAAAAAATCAAATTTCAGGATGTATCATACAGATTTTTTTACATTTTTATCTTGAAATACATCCAGCTCTTTTATATGAATAGACATAATCCTGACCGTGTAGACACAGAACCTCGAAGAATTTCCGAGAAAAACGGGCGCCTGTTGAGCCCCAAAAATGGTGGTCGCATAAAATGGATCTCGACGAAACGGCACTGGGGACCGAGATCGACCGGATATCGGATAAAATTGACGACATCATGAAAAAGGTGAATCGTCTCTATCCGCAGCAGGATCTGAAGTCGTCCCCAAACGACAATGCTTCCAAAAACACCGGTGAGAAACCAGCATTGCCCTGAAAAACGAATTTCCCGTTGACCTTTAGGGTCAAGTCATTTATTTAATAAAGAATATTTGCGCTACAGAACAATGGAACTCGGCTGGTAGGAGGTGCCATGGCATTAACGAAAAGTGACATCGTTGCAAGGGTTCACGAACTTGGCTTCACTAAGAAAAAATCGGTTGATATTATTGAGTCCCTTCTGGAAATCATGAAATCGAACCTTGAACAAGGCGATGACATTCTCATTTCAGGGTTCGGCAAGTTCTGCGTTAAAAGCAAAAATAAACGCCGTGGACGCAACCCGGCAACCGGGTCGGATCTGATCCTTCGAGAACGCAAAGTTGTCACTTTCAAATGCTCCGGCAAACTTCGCAACCGCATTAACGGAAAGGGATAGCTCCCCTTTCGAAGCACTCCGCCACAGTCTGGCAAACAGTCAAACAGTCTTAAGGGCTCGCGCAAAAATAACTTCACATTTTGAGCGCCGATGCATCCCGCCCGGCGGCGTTGCGAAAGCTCGGAATAGGCTGGCTATTCCTGCGCTTTCACGCCTTGTACCGACGGGCGCCTCAACGCTGAAACTTGTGAACTTATTTTTACGCGAACCCTGAGGGTGGCGGTCCGACAGCTTGATTACGGTCCCAACGTCCGCCAACAGGGCAAGGGCTAAAGCAATCCGCAAGGACCGAAACATCAAGCGGCCGGATGGGTTTCGGCTCAATTTTCAACTGACCTGCCGCCAAAATTTTAAACTATACCGCTAAAAATCAGCAAAGCCCCTGAAACACATATTTCAGGGGCTTTTGTTGCAGTACTGGACGTGAAAACCTTGTTTCGGAAATCAACGGCCCAGTGAGGCATTGCCAGTCAGTTAGGGCCTGGCATCAGATGCAAACCACACGGATTCCCTGGTCGGCAACGCCGCCTGTGCTCCCAGCATTGTTTTAAAAGATATTGGGAGTGGGCACTATCCTATCAGGGCTGGCCGGCTACAGCATGACTTCATAAGTCTTTATTTTACTGAGCAGGGAAGGGATACTGATTTCGAGCAACTTGGCCGCTTGCGTGCGGTTTCCCCCCGTTGATTCAAGGGCCCTGGTGATCAATCGTTTTTCTATGATTTTTTGTGCTTTTTTCAGAGAGAACCCCTCGAAAAAATCGTCCATTCGGTTTGACGCCCGCTTGATCCCGAACTCCGTCGGCAAATTTTCCGGAAGAATTATGTGCTTATCCACTAAAACCACGGCCCGTTCAATCATGTTTTCCAGCTCACGCACGTTACCCGGCCATTTATGATCCAGTAAAATGGTCATGGCCCCCGGAGAAATGCCTTCGATGTTTTTATGAAACTGATTTTTAAAATTCTTAAGAAAATGTTGGCATAGCAGCTGAATATCACCGGCTCGTTCCCGTAAGGGCGGCAGGTGAATCCTTAATACGTTCAGACGATAAAACAGGTCTTCGCGGAAACGGCCCTGGCGCATCTCTTCCTCCAAATCCTTGGACGTTGCCGCAATCACGCGCACATCGATTCGCTTGGTTTTGGCATCGCCCACGGGGCGGACTTCGTTTTCCTGAAGTACCCGCAATAATTTGACCTGCAGCGTGACCGGGAGTTCGCCGATCTCATCCAGAAAAATAGTTCCGCCGTCGGCTTCCTGAAAAAGGCCTTTCTTGTTGCGGTCGGCTCCGGTGAAAGCACCTTTGACGTAGCCAAAAAGTTCGCTTTCCAGCAGGGTTTCGGGGATCCCGCCACAATTTACCGGAACCATGTTGCCATCCTTGCGTGGACCGGCATAATGTATGCCGCGGGCAACCAATTCTTTACCGGTTCCGCTCTCACCGGTCACCAGCACCGTGGTGTCGTATTGCGCCGCCTTTTCGGCCAGACTGAAAACCATTTTCATGGCCTGACTGCTACCGATCATATTGCCGAATTGGTTGATGCTGCTTATTTTTTGAATTCGCTCTTTGAGCCGCAGGTTCTCCTGTTTCAAGCTTTCCCGTTCCTCGGCCTTCTTCAAAGCAAGACAAACTTCATCGGGTTTGAAGGGTTTGGAGATAAAATCATAAGCCCCCAGTTTCATCGCCTCGATGGCCATGTCGATCGTGCCATAGGCCGACATCATGATAACCGTCGAAGATTCCGTCATAATGCGGGCTTCATCGAGGAAGGCCATCCCGTCTTTCCGAGGCATTTTGACATCGCAAAGAATGTAGTCGTAATGGCCCGCTTTGACTTTCTCGAGTCCCTCCTGCCCGTTCGTGGCGGTATCAATTCGGTATCCCATTTTTTTCAGCAACGCCGAGAGCATATGCCGCATGTTCTCTTCGTCATCGATAATCAATAGGCTCTTGATCTCATTTTTGGACGTCATGGTGTTTTTCCTGGTAGGTCATCTGAATACTTGGCTTGCTCCGTGGATTCTTCCGCCAGCGGCAGGCGAATACGCATGGTCGTACCGTGCATATCATTTTGTATGGCCTGGATAGTTCCGCCAAAGCCCTCGATAATGGTAAAACTGACCGACAGGCCGAGTCCGGTTCCGCGTCCAGGATCCTTAGTGGTGTAAAAGGGGTCGAATATGTATTCGAGTTGATCATCGGGAATCCCGGAGCCATTGTCAATAAATTGAATCACCAGCCAATGGCCTGAACGCTGCAAAGGTTCGCCCTCAATGGACGTCCGGATGATTAATCGGCTGGCATCCGGGGCATCGATGCCTTCGAATGCATCCGCGGCATTCAGGATTAAATTTAAAAAAACCTGGCGAAGCTGGCGTCCGTCGGCCTTAACTTGGTCTTTCTCAGCGCATAGGTCAAGGGTGAATTTGAAGCAGGTAAATACCGGCTGGAAATGGCATACTTCTTCCAGTTCACTCAAAATTGCGTGAATGCCGACAATGGATTGGGCGTAGGCCGACGGCCGTGCTAAATCAAGGAGCTGACGGATGATCGAGTTGATTCGCTCGACTTCGATTTTCGTACGAACGATGAACTCACCTTTTTCTTCCGCTGAAATGGAATTTTCTCTCAGTAAATCCAGATAGCCTTTGATGATGCCGATGGGGTTACCAATTTCATGGGCGATCCCAGCCGATAACCGTCCCACCGAAGCTAGCTTTTCAGCCCGGATAAGTTCCAACTGAGTCTTCTCCAATTTAAGGTTGGCCTTTTCAAGCGATTTAACCGAGGCCTGCAATTTTTCTTTGTCCCCTGAAATTCGAAGCAGCATGCTGTTAAGCGATTTGGAGAGTTTACTGAACTCATTGTCTTCTTTATCAATCAGAAAAACAGCATCTTCCGATTCGCGATATTCCTCCGCGCGGGTAACAAGCCGCTGAATCGGTATAACCGTTAATTTGTTAAGCCGGTAGATACCCATCAGGGTCAGAATCGCTGTATTGACAAGAATATAAGTCAGAAAGATATGCTGGGTGCGCCCCAGAACGCTGTAGAGTGAAACCAGCGGTATCATGACGGCAGCGGCGGCTCCGATCTCGCCTTTTACCGCAAATGGTTCCGAAACCATTATATAGCCGGCCTGTTTCCAGAAAATATCACGGATCGAACTACGTCTTGAAACAGACCCAATCCGGTCCTCCGCCGCCATCTCGGCCAAGTCCGCCAATTCCTCTCTTTGACGACAATTCTGGCTGTCATATATGTGCCGCCCACGCGGTCCGACAACCACAAAACAAGTAACCCCGGAGGTCTTCAAAATATGTTGAATTTTTTCAATCCAAAGCGATTCAACCGTCTGATTTTTGACTTCACCGCCCTGCGCCTGAAATACGGTTTCAATCATGAGAAGGGCATTCCGGCCCTTACTGATTTCGGAGGTTATTACGACTTCCTGCACGACGATAAGCATCACGAAATCAATAAGCAGCATTCCCAGCAGCAATAAGAAAGCTATATTCACGGCAATGCTTGTTCGAAGACTTTTTAGAAGCATGTCTTCCTGTTCCCGAAATCAAATAGGGTGTGACTACACTAAAGGGGATACGCAGGTAGATGTCAGCGCCGCGGGAAGAATTAAATTGAAATAGCGTCGGATTTTGGTTTGGATCCGAGGCGTTTCACCGGGACCAAAAACAGGCAAGCTGAGGAAGTCCGTTTTTTCTGCGGCCCTTACCCTGTGAGCATCGATTATCAAATCTCAGATAGCTCATTCGCGACGACGATACCGCCACAAGGCAACTGGGGATAATTTTACCGCTGACGGAAATCGATTTTTCACCTTAGGGTTCGCGTAAAAAAAAGTCCACAAGTTTCAGGGTTGAGGCGCCCGCCGGGCAAGGCGTGAAAGCGCAGTAATAGCCGGCCTATTCCGAGTTTTCAC
>JAERRP010000479.1 GCA_016735415.1 Desulfobacterales bacterium
AAACACGCCCCCAACCGCGAACGGCGAGATGCCGCCCGCTCACGTCTGGTCGGAATCCGGTCCCAGATTCTCGTTCACAAGTCCCAGGCTGCCCTGAATCGCAGAACAATCGAAAGCACGAAGACGGCCCTTGTGTTTCTCAAAGAGGCTACTTATCTGGATCTCAGTGCTGCGGAGGGGGAATTGGTAAAGCTCCGAATGACGGCAACCGAACAGGTTTTGGCCGATCTCGAAAAAGCCAAAGCCGAAGCCGAACGCCGGGCCGCAGAGGAAGCCGACCTGGAAGCCGAAGCCCGCAAACTGGAAAAAGTTTCCGAGCATTCAGAACCGGTCGAGCCGGAAACGCACTGATAAAGGCACAACCACAAGCATTCAAGCGGGAGACGGCCGGTGGCCGCTCCCGCTTTTGCGGTTTAAAGGCTGCGCCCTTGTTGTTCCCATCCGGGTTGAGCGATGGCGTGAACCGAATCGCAATGGCCATGAATAATGGTACCAGGAGTCTCGCCACAATGAAAAACGTTTGCTTTTACATCTCCGCGTCCCGCCAGGGGCGCTGACCTTCTTCCATTTTTAGATCCAACCGATACCGGAAGCATTGCCCCGTGGCCTCCGGGCACCGCAAGTCGCATTAGAAGTTGCGTTTCACATAAACGTCCAGACTTTTAAAATAGGCCAGGGCATTCAGCGCCAACGGCAGGCACTTGATGCTTTTGGTCAGCGTGCGCCCCATTACCTTAAAGAAAAGCTGGCGATGCCTCTTTTCGGAAGCAAATATGTAAATCGCCACCACTCGCAGCGTCCACAGCATCAGATCAAATTGGAAGTTTTTAAGGGCCATGTAGCTTGCCAGGATAGAGTCGGGATAAATCTTATCCAGATCGATCTGACCAATAAACGCTTGATAGCGCATCCAGAAGTGATCGTCTCCATGAACCTTGCGAATGAGTTCGAAATAGTGTGTTTGCAATTCTTCGCGGGTCATCAGCAGGGGCACCATGTTCGTCGTTCTTTCCTGATCGCCGTATTCCCGGTCGGGCACCAGCCGGTTTTCCTGTTCCAGGCGCTTCCATAACCTGGTGTTTTTGGCCGCCACCAGCATTCCGATCATGGGAACAATAATACCGGCCTCCCGCAGAAAGCGTTCCTGCTGTTCGAATATATCCAGATCGTCCGTATCAAACCCGACCACAAGGCCACTGTAGACCATGATGCCGTGGGACTGGATCCGCCGAACGGCCGCTTTGAGATCCATCCTCAGATTGATTTGTTTGTTGGCAATTTCCAGACTCTCTTTTTTGGGGGTTTCAATCCCGATGAAAAGGGCGATGAATCCAGCCTCTCTGAAAAGGCGCAACAGCTCTTCATCTTCGGCCACGGTCAGGGTCACCTGGGTAACGAAGGCCACCGGTCGGCGATTTTTATTTTTAAGCGCCACCAGACGTTTTAAAATCGCTTTGGCCTTTCTTTTGTTGCCGATAAAATTATCGTCCGCAAAAAACACTTCGATGGCGCCGTGGTCGATAAACCATTGGGTTTCTTCAATCACCTGGTCAACCTGCTTGTAGCGACATTGCCTTCCAAACAAGGCCGTAACGTCACAGAACTCGCAATCGTTCGGACATCCCCTGGAGGCCTGAACAATACCGGACAGATATTGCTCGACCGGCAACAGCTCCCAGCGGGGCACCGGTGTTGTACGGATATCGATAAATTCAGGTTCGACGTAACATTCCCGATATTCGCCGCGCTCCAGGTCCACCAGGACCTGCGCCCAGGTATTCTCGGCCTCGCCCGCCACGACGATGTCGAAATGGGGGCGACACTCTTCCAGATGAGAGGCACAGTAAACCCCACCGCCCACGGTCAAAACGCCTCTTTTACGAAATTCAGCCGCAATTTCAAACATGCGCGGGGCATGCACCGTATATCCGGTAATACCGACCAGGTCGCAATCGATTTCAAAATCAAGGGGTTGAATATTTTCATCAATGATTTCAACTTGATAGCCTTCAGGGGTGAGCGCGGCCACCGTGGCCAGAGAAATGGGCGGAATATTGCCCTTTTTGTTCATCAGGTGCAGGAAGCTATGCAGGGTCCAGAAATTTTCCGGTGTTTGCGG
Source organism: Desulfobacterales bacterium (assembly GCA_016735415.1). The sequence continues at coordinate 2,120 of JAERRP010000479.1, forward strand.
TTGGATCAAAACAATCTTCTTCATTGAAACTCCTCAGGGTTGATACCAACCCGTCTTTGGCGGCCTCCTCCCAGCAACAAGAAGGTGGCCGAAAAGGGACGTGCCATAAGTTCGATAGAGAATTAATCAGGGCTTGAACACCTTCATGCCCTCCGGGGTATCCTGCACGATGTAGCCTTGCGCCTGAATGGCATCGCGCAGCTCGTCCGACCGGGCGAACGCTCGATCCTGGCGGGCCTTAAGACGATCCGCCACCATCTGTTCAATTGCGGCCGGCAGGCGCTCCTCCTTGTCGGCCCGGGCCAGATCCAACCCCAGAACCCGGTCGAAGTCAAAAACCGTTGCCAGTCTGTTTTCCGCGGGCAGATCCGACTTGAGCAGTTCCTGTACCACCGCCATGGCACGGGGCATGTTAAGATCGTCGTTGATCTCGGCCAGAAATTTATGCTGAAAAGCGGCATGGATCTGCCCTTGTTTCTGGCCGGCACCGTCCTTGAGCGTGCGTACCTGGTTGCGCAGGTGTTGAATACCGTTGCAGGCACCTTCCATGGCCTCGGCGCTGTACTCCATGGGCTTGCGGTAGTGCGTCTGGAAAGCGGCATAACGGTAGGCCAGGGGATCGATGCCCTTTTGGACGAAAGCGTTTTCGAGCGTCAGAAAGTTACCCTCGCTCTTGGCCATTTTCTTCCCGCCCGCGATGATCAGAAAGGCGCCGTGCATCCAGAAATTGAAAAAGGGCTTACCGGTGGCGGCCTCCGACTGGGCGATTTCGTTGGTATGATGGACATCGATGTGGTCGCTGCCGCCGCAATGGATATCAAGCTGGTCGCCCAGATACTTCATGCTCATGGCGGAGCATTCGATATGCCAGCCTGGAAATCCGATCCCCCAGGGAGATGCCCATTCCATCTGGCGTTTTACGCCGGCCGGTGAAAACTTCCAGAGAGCAAAATCGGTAGCGTTGCGCTTCTCGGGGTTGATCTCCACCCGGGCGCCTTCCCGCAGGGCCTCGATATTCTGGTGAGAAAGCTTGGTATAGCCGGGAAATTGCGCCGTGTCGAAATAAATGCCATCGCTGGTTTGGTAGGTATAGCCTTTTTCTTCCAGCTGGCGGATAAGATCGATCTGTTCGGGAATTGTATCGGTGGCTTTTCACCAGATGGACAGTTCAAGAATATTGAGCCTTTCGATATCTTTCCTGAAAGCCTCGGTATAGTAGGCCGCGATCTCCCACGCGCTTTTGCCTTCGCGCCTGGCGCCCTCTTCCAGTTTGTCACGCCCCATGTCACGGTCGCCGGTGAGGTGGCCCACGTCGGTGATGTTCATCACATGCCTGACCGCGTAGCCATTAAAGAGCAGGATCCGTTTCAGGACATCTTCAAAAAGATAGGTGCGTAAATTGCCGATATGGGCATAGTTGTAGACGGTCGGGCCGCAGGTATAGAGCCCTGCCTGACCGGCCTTTACAGGTTGAAACGGTTCCTTTTGACGATTCAGGCTGTTGTATAAACGGAGCCGCATGGGAGTAATTCCTCTTGATGAACAAAATGGCGGATGGTATCCGCGGAAGAAAAAAGCCCCACCGCGCATCTGGCGTGGCAGGGCTTGTTGTTTAGCAGTGTACGAACAAAATAGAAGGAAATAATTAGGCGTCCTTCTTGGGTGTCTTCTCAGATGCCTCGTCGTCCGCAGCCGCAGCCGTTGCTTTCTCATCGGTGTTTTCCGCCGGGGAGGCCTCGGTGACCGCCTGTTCCTCCACAGCCGGCGCGGCCTTGACTTGCACAGGCGCCGCCTCCGTGGCGTCCACGGTTTCCGCCGGCGTTTTGGCCTTAACGGCCTCGGACGAATCAGTTGCCGCGTCAGTGGTCTTCAGCGCCTCATCCGCAGCTGTCGGCCCTTCGTCTTTGACTTCCGGGGTTACCGCTTTGGGCGGCGTTGCACTGGAGGCCACAGCCGTTTTGGCTTTCTTTTTACGGCGGGCTTTTTTCTTTTTGATCTCGGGCGTCACAAGTTCCACCATCGAGATTGAAGCGGCATCGCCAGGCCGAAACCCGATCTTAACCACACGGGTATAACCGCCGTTGACCTCTGCAAAACGTTTGGGGGCTTCCTCAAACAGCTTATGAACCACATCCTTTTCCTGAATGATGGAAAGGGCCTGCCGTCGAGCGTGTAGATCGCCGCGTTTGGCCAGTGTCACGAGCTGGTCGGCCCAGCGGCGAATCTCTTTGGCCTTGGCATCCGTAGTGCGGATCCGTTCGTGCTTGAACAGCGAGGTCACCATGTTGCGGAACATGGCCTTTCGATGACTCGACGTCCGATTGAGTTTTATACCTGCGTTTCGATGTCTCATTGGATTGCTTACGCTCCTTCTTCGGCATCATCTTCGGGGAATACGAAACCGTCCAGTCTCATCCCGAGGGAAAGGCCCATTTCCGTCAGCACTTCTTTAATTTCGTTCAGCGACTTGCGCCCGAAATTTTTGGTTTTGAGCATTTCTGCTTCAGTTTTGCTCACCAATTGATAAATCTTGTGAATGTCTGCATTTTTCAGACAGTTGGCGCTGCGGACCGAAAGTTCAAGTTCCTCGACACTGCGGAAGAGATTGTCGTTGAACGGCTGTGCTTCTCCATTTTGATCGATTTGATCCGATTGGGGTTCCTCGGTTTCATCAAAATTAATGAAGAGGCTCATCTGCTCTTTCATGATTTTGGCCGCATAGGCGACCGCGTCCTCAGGCTGAACACTGCCGTCGGTCCAAACTTCCATGGTCAGTTTATCGTAATCCGTTCGCTGGCCGACACGCGCATTGGCGACCACGTAGTTGACCCGCCTGATCGGTGAAAAAACGGCATCGATCGGGATGGTCCCCCCCGGGTCCTCTTCGTCTTTGTTCTGTTCCGAAAGGGCATAGCCTTTGCCGATACTGACGCTCATTTCCATATTGAGCTTGCCGTCGGTGGTGAGGGTGGCGATGTGCTGTTCAGGATTCAAGACCTCGCATCCTCCGTCATCGCTGATGATATCCGCCGCCAGCACGTCCCCCTCGCCCTCTTTCTCGATACGGATCAGGCGCGGTTCGGCGTCCTTGTTGCGAAAACGAATTTGTTTAAGGTTCAGAATGATTTCCGAAACATCTTCATAGACCCCGTCTATCACACTGAATTCGTGCATCACCGAATCGAACTTGACCGACGTAATCGCCGCCCCGTAAAGCGAAGAAAGAATGATGCGGCGCAGCGAGTTGCCGATTGTAACGCCGAACCCCCGTTCAAGGGGTTCACAAACAAACTTGCCGTAATTCTGATCACTGGATACCTGAACTTTATCCGGCTGAATCATCTGCTGCCAGTTCATGAACATAAGGTCTTGTGACGACATGTTTTTTCTCCAGATGGATTAAGGAGGATTCTGACAATCGGTGCCGAAAGACATGGCTTCGCGGCAACGGGGGGGCACCGCTTCAGCAGGGCCCGTACCGCCAAATACCCTATTTGGTGTAAAGCTCGACGATCAGCTGTTCCTGGATCGGCATGGTCAGATCTTCACGCACCGGCAGGCTTTTGACAACACCCTTAAAATTGTCTTTCTCGAGTTCAATCCACTGCGGGACCCCCCGTCGCACGACGGCTTCAAGGGCATCACCGATCGACTGGATCGCACGGCTTTTCTCCCAGACCTCGACCGTATCATCAGGTCGAATGAGATAGGAGGGGATGTTGACTTTTTTCCCGTTAACACTGAAATGATTGTGCCGCACAAAATGGCGCCCCTGGGTGCGCGAATTCACGAACCCCATGCGGTAGACTACGTTGTCCAGCCGGCGCTCAAGCATTACAAGCAGATTCGTACCGGTGATGCCTCTCTGACGATTGGCGCGTTGGAAAAAAGTACGGAACTGTTTCTCGGTTAACCCGTACATTCGTTTGACTTTCTGCTTCTCACGCAGCTGGATACCGTAATCGGAAATTTTACGGCCACGACGCTCGCCGTGCTGCCCGGGCGGGTATCCGCGGCGATCGAATGCACATTTGTCGGAATAGCATCGGTCGCCCTTGAGAAACAGCTTCATATTTTCACGTCGGCATAACCGACAGACTGAACCGGTATATCGTGCCAAGTTCTCCTCCTTTAAGTCCCCGAGAACGAAGGGGGCTTTGCTTTAAACCCTATCTTATACTCTGCGTCGCTTGGGGGGACGACAACCGTTGTGCGGAATAGGAGTAACATCTTTGATAATCATAACCTTAAATCCGGCGGCCTGCAGGGCCCGCAGAGCAGATTCGCGTCCCGGCCCCGGCCCTTTGACATACACCTCCACGGTTTTCATACCGTGTTCCTGGGCCTTTTTAGCAGCATCCTGGGCCGCCAGCTGGGCAGCGAAAGGAGTGCTTTTACGTGAGCCCTTAAACCCCTGGACGCCGGCACTGGACCAGGCCACCGCGTTGCCGGCCGCATCCGTGATGGTGACGATGGTGTTATTGAAAGTCGACTGGATGTGTACCACCCCGGACGCAATATTTTTCTTCTCTTTTTTCTTTGTGCGGGTTCTCTTAGGCATTTAGGCTAATCCCTGTTTGTGAGTCCTTAATTCTTCTTGACGCCACCCTTTTTCTTCACAGCCGTGCGCTTAGGCCCCTTGCGGGTGCGTGCATTGGTACTGGTCCGCTGCCCGTGGCAGGGCAATCCTTTACGGTGGCGCAGGCCACGATAAGCCCCAAGATCCATCAAGCGCTTAATATTCATGGCAGTCTCAGAACGAAGTTCACCTTCCACCTTGTATTCGCTATCAATGGCCTTACGGATGTTGTTGACTTCAGATTCAGTCAGGGTATCCGTTTTGGTATCGGGATCAATTCTCAACTGGGCCAGGATTTTCTGCGAGCTGGTGCGCCCGATACCGTAGATATAAGTCAAGCCGATTTCCACCCGCTTGTTTTTCGGTAAATCTACACCGGAGATACGTGCCAAAGCGGTTCCTCCTCTATCCCTGACGTTGTTTGTGTCGTTTGTTTTCGCAAATCACCCGTACCACACCGCGGCGCCGGACAATTTTGCATTTACTGCACATTTTTTTTACGGATGCCCTTACTTTCATTGTAAAACTCCTCATCAGCCGCCGGGAAGCTGATCCGCCCCTCGGCGCCGGCCTGATTCGCCCGTCACATGGCGCTATTTAGATCGGTAAGTGATGCGTCCCCGCGACAGGTCATAGGGCGATAGTTCCACGGTCACCTTATCTCCGGGCAAAATTTTAATAAAATGCATCCGCATTTTTCCGGAGATATGTGCCAGCACCTTATGCCCGTTTTCCAGTTCAACTTTGAACATCGCATTGGGCAGGGTTTCCAGAACCGTACCCTCAACTTTGATCGCTTCCTCTTTCGCCATGGATCTTCCCGCTTTCGCTGTGTCCCGATGAGCGTCAATCATAACAGGGCCGACGCACCCTGTTCTCCATTTTAGACCATCGCCGGTCGAAGCCTACCGGCTTCTAACGCTGGAGCCGGCTTTTTTCAGAAAGCCTTCATAGTGCCGGGCCAACATATGCGATTCGATTTGAGCGATGGTATCAATCGCCACTCCGACGATAATTAGAAGCGCCGTGCCACCAAAATAGAAGGGCACATCGAATTGCGTAATTAATATGGAAGGCAGCACACAGACCGCCGAAACATAAGTGGCACCGCCCAAGGTAATCCGTGTCAAAACCTTGTCAATATAATCGGCCGTACGCTTCCCCGGACGAATACCGGGAATGTAGCCCCCCTGTTTTTTCATATTGTCGGCCACATCCACCACGTTGAAGGTAACGGCGGTATAAAAATAGCAGAAAAAGAAGATAAAACCGATAAAGATCAATTCGTACCAGACGTTACCGGGCTTCAGGGTGTCGGCGATGACCTGCATGATCGGCAGATCGATAAAACTGGCCACCGTGGCCGGGAACATGATGATCGAAGAGGCGAAAATCGGTGGAATCACGCCCGACTGATTAATTTTAAGCGGCAAGTGCGTACTCTGCCCGCCATAGAGTCGTCGGCCGACAACCCGCTTGGCATACTGGACGGGGATACGCCGCTGCCCCTGTTCGACAAAAATGATAAAAGCCACCACCAGAACCATAAAAATCGCCAGAACCAGCACGGCGAAAATGTTCATGGAACCGGCCCGCACCATTTCAAAGGTGGCGCCGATAGCGGCCGGCATGCGCACCACGATGCCGGCAAAGATGATCAGCGAAATACCATTGCCGATGCCCCGTTCCGTAATCTGTTCGCCCAGCCACATGATAAACGCCGTACCGGCCGTCAGGGTGATAACGGTCAGCGGAATAAAGGTCGTGGCCGGGATGGCATTGGCGCCCCCCTGTACCAGGCCGTAACTGATACCGAAACCCTGAATAACACTCAGAACGACGGTACCGTAACGGGTATATTGGGTAATCTTCTTGCGCCCCTGATCGCCCTCTTTGGACAACCGCTCCAGGTGCGGCACGACCACGGTCAGCAATTGCAGGATAATCGAGGCACTGATGTACGGCATGATCCCCAGCGCGAAGATGGAGAAGCGCTCCAGTGCACCACCCGAGAACAAATCGACGATACCCAGAACGCCCTTGAAGCGGTTAAAAATTTCCGCCAAAGCGCTGCTGTCGATCCCCGGCACCGGTACATTGACCCCAATACGGTAGACCACCAGAAGCATCAGCGTGAAAAAGATGCGTTTTTTTAGTTCGGGGATCTTCAGTATATTCTGGAAGCCGCTTCCGATCATTTAGATAACCTCGACTGTTCCGCCGGCGGCCGTGATCTTGTCCTGGGCGCTTTTACTGACGGCGCTCACCTTGATCTGCACCGGCCGATCGATTTCACCGTTGCCCAACAGTTTAATGGCATCGTAGCGACCTTTAACGAGCCCCTGCTTGACCAGCTCGATTTCGTCAATGGTACTGCCGCTTTCAAAGCGGTTCAGATCCTTGACGTTGATGACGGCAATCTGTTTCTTGAAAATATTGGTAAAACCCCGCTTGGGCAGCCGTCGATGGATGGGCATCTGGCCGCCTTCGTACCCGGGCCGCACACCACCGCCCGAACGGCTTCCCTGGCCTTTGGTGCCCCGACCGGCGGTTTTACCCTGACCGGAAGCGACTCCGCGACCCAGTCTTTTCCGGGATTTGCGCGGACCGCCGGCAGGTGAAAGTTCATGCAACTTCATGAGTGAATCTCCTCAGTCGTGACCAGATGGGATACTTTGTGCACCATTCCACGGATGGTGGCCGTATCCTCCAGTTCAACCGTTCTATGCATTTTGGTAAGCCCCATGCCGCGCAATACCTTGCGATGCTTTTCCGGTCTGCCGATCATACTTTTTACCAGCGTAATTTTCAGTTTTGATGCCATGAATCGATTCCTCTACGAGAGTTCTTCGACACTTTTACCACGGCGGGCGGCGATCTGCTGCTTGCTCTCCAGCATTCCCAGTCCGGCCAGCGTTGCCTTGACCACATTATGCGGGTTGTGCGAGCCCATGCACTTGGTCAGAATATTTTGAATGCCCACCGCTTCCAGAACGGCCCGCACGGCCCCACCGGCAATCACGCCGGTACCCTGCGAGGCCGGTTTTAGCAGAACCCGTCCGGCGCCGAACCTTCCAATGACCTGATAAGGGATGGTGCCCTCAACCAGTGGAATTTGAATCATGCTTTTCTTGGCTTTTTCGACCCCTTTGCGAATCGCTTCCGGAACTTCACCGGCCTTGCCAAGACCGAAGCCAACGGACCCTTCACCGTCGCCGACCACCACGATGGCACTGAAACTGAACCGGCGCCCTCCTTTGACGACCTTGGCCACGCGGTTGATGTGGACAACTTTATCGATTAATTGATTCTCGTCGCTATCTCTCTTGAACAAGGGACTGCCTCCTTCACAACGGTTGGATTGGACTAGAAATCAAGCCCCGATTTCCTGGCACCTTCCGAAACGGCCTTAATGCGTCCGTGGTACAGAAATCCGTTACGATCGAAAACGACCTGCTTGACGCCTTTTTCCAGGGCCCGTTCCCCAATCAACTTGCCAATATACGTTGCCAAAGCAACTTTGTTATCAAAATCAGAGCGCTGGCGCACATCAGATTCCATACTGGACGCGGATACCAGTGTCTGTCTGCGGGTGTCGTCGATGACCTGAGCGTAAATATGCCTGGCGCTGCGGAATATACACAGCCGCGGCCGTTGCGTCGTTCCCTTTGTTGTTTTGCGGATACGTTTCTGACGTTTCAAACGTGCCACTTTTTTCGGATGGGTCGTACTCATTTTAGAAATTCCTCGATCCCTTATGCGGGTTGCTCAGCCCCGAATGCATAAACCGCGTCATGATCACGGTGCTTCCGCTGGGTGACTATTTGGTGCCGGTCTTTCCGGCCTTGCGAATAATGCGCTCGCCGGCGTATTTGATTCCCTTGCCTTTGTAAGGCTCCGGCCGTCGCAGCTTGCGAATGGAGGCCGCGGTCTGGCCGATCTTTTCCTTATCGATACCGGTCAGTTTGATAACGGTATTGCGGTCGACACGCGCGGCAACGCCATCGGGAAGATCAAAATGAACCGGATTGGAATAGCCCAGGTTCAACACCAGGGCCTGGCCCTTGACCTCGGCCCGGTAACCGATCCCGTTAATCTCCAAAACACGCTCAAAACCGCTGGATACCCCGATAACCCTGTTGTTGATCAGGCTACGGGTCAGCCCTTGCAGGTCACGGGATTTACGATCT
>JAERRP010000263.1 GCA_016735415.1 Desulfobacterales bacterium
CGGGATCGCCTTTTCCGGTATCCTGATGCGCTATTTCTTCAAAGTCGATGTTACGGCGGCCAAGGAACTCACTTACGGTCTGGTGACCTTTCAATTGCCCGACCTGGCCAAGATGAAAGAAATCGGCGGCATTTTCTATATCCACGTTTTCTTCGTGAGTGTGCTGCTGGCCTATTTCCCCTGGAGCAAGCTGATGCATATGGGCGGCATTTTCCTGAGTCCCACCCGCAACCTGGCCAACAACAGCCGCGCCGTTCGGCACGTCAATCCCTGGAACTATCCCGTGAAAGTACACACCTACGAGGAATATGAGGATGATTTCAGGGAGAAAATGATCGAGGCGGGACTGCCCGTGGATAAAAAGGAGTAAACGATAATGAGCGATCTACCCAAGAGCGATGAGCTATTCTCCAAATTAGATCATCGGCCGTCCGGAGGCACAGATTGGATGGACACCCCGATCGATATCCGACCGGGGATGTACTGCTACTCGGCCAATCCCAAAAGCATGGAGGCCCTGTCGGCTCCCAACGTCCGCAAATGGAATCCCCTGGAAGAGGACTGGCTGTTGCCCGACAACTGGCAGGAAATCATCCACAAGGGCATGAAGGAGCGCCTGGAACGCTTCCGTTCCTTCAAGGTTTTCATGGATATCTGTGTACGCTGCGGAGCTTGCGCCGACAAGTGCCACTATTTCATCGGCACCGGCGATCCCAGAAACATGCCGGTGCTGCGGGCCGAACTGATGCGCTCGGTCTACCGCAACGACTTTACCACGGCCGGCCGGATAATGGGCCGCCTGGCCGGTGCCCGGCCGATGACCCTGGCGGTACTCAAAGAGTGGTGGTACTACTTTTTCCAGTGTTCGGAATGTCGGCGCTGCTCGGTTTTCTGCCCCTACGGAATCGATACGGCCGAGATTACGATCATGGGCCGGGAACTCCTCAACCTGGTGGGGCTCAACATCGACTGGATCTCCACCCCGGTGGCCAACTGCTACCGGACCGGCAACCATCTCGGGATTCAGCCCCATGCCTTCAAGGACATGCTGGAATTCTTCGTGGAGGACATCGAGGAAATCACCGGTGTCGACTGCACGCCCAATTATAACAAAAAAGGGGCGGACATCCTCTTCATCACGCCCTCCGGCGACGTGTTTGCCGATCCGGGCACTTACACCTGTATGGGATACCTGATTCTGTTCCAGTTCCTTAAAGACAAATACGGGCTGGATGTCACCTGGAGCACCTACGCTTCGGAGGGTGGCAACTTCGGTTTCTTCACCTCCCACGAAACCATGAAGCGGCTGAATTCCAAGATGTACGCCGAAGCCAAACGCCTGGGTGTCAAATGGATTCTGGGCGGCGAATGCGGCCACATGTGGCGGGTCATCCATCAGTACATGGACACCATGAACGGACCGGCCGACCACCTGGAACTCCCGGTCAACCCCATCACCGGCACAAAATTCGAAAATGCGGCTTCCACTAAAATGGTCCACATCACGGAGTTCACGGCCGACTTGATCAAGCACGGCAAACTGGACCTGGATCCCAGCCGCAACGACAACCAGAAAATCACCTTCCACGACTCCTGTAACCCGGCCCGGGGGATGGGCCTGCTGGAAGAACCGCGCTATATCATCGAAAATGTGGCCAAACACTTCTATGAGATGCCGGCCAGCACAATCCGCGAGAACACCTTCTGCTGCGGCGCCGGGTCCGGCTTGAATGCCGGTGAGGACATGGAACTGCGGATGTGCGGCGGCCTGCCGCGGGCCAATGCCGTCAAGCACATGGCTGACAAATACGATGTCAATATGCTGGCCTGCGTGTGCGCCATCGACCGTGCGGCCCTGCCTGATCTGATGAACTACTGGGAGACCGGCGCCGATGTCATCGGCGTGCACGAGCTGGTGGGTAACGCCCTGATCCTGCCGGGTGAAAAGGAACGCGAAACCGATCTGCGCGGGGAGCCCCTGCCGGGAATGGAGGATGAGGCTGATGAATGATAAAGGCAAGATCATCGCTGGAATAGTGATATTCATCGTCGTCGCGACGAGCCCGTTCTGGTACAATATGCTTATCCCCAAAGCACCGGCACCCGATCCAGTTCTGACCCAGAAAGCCAAGGACGCCAAAACCTGTGTTCGCGACAAGGCCTTCATGACGGCCAACCATATGCAACTCCTGGATGAATGGCGTGATACGGTGGTCCGCAAGGCCGAGCGCATTTATGTCAATGCCGAAGGCAGGGAATACAACATGAGCCTTTCCAACACCTGCCTGGACTGCCACGCGAATAAAACCGAGTTTTGTGATCGCTGCCACGACTATGCATCCATAGAACCTTACTGCTGGGATTGCCATATCGATAATCCGAAGGAGATCAAGTGATGGAAGACAGCCGAAGACAATTCCTGAAAATCGCCGGTATCGCGGCGCTGGGACTGGGAACCGCGTCGACGGCCGGCGTCCTGGCGGCCGGCGGGCAACCCCATGTCCGCAAAGGGGACAAGGCGCTGAAGGCCAAACAGTGGGGGCTGGTCATCAACACCACCAAACTGGACCATGCCCTGACCGAGCATATCACCGAAGTCTGCCATAAGGCCCACAATGTCCCCTATATCGATCCGGAAATCGTCGGCCCCAAAGTGGCCAAGCGGCACGAGATCAAGTGGATCTGGGAAACGCACTTCCATAACGCCTTTCCGGGCATCGGTTCCAAATACATGAGCGAAGCGGTCGAGGAAAGCCCCTTTTTAGTCCTCTGCAACCATTGTGAGGACCCCCCCTGCGTTCAGGCCTGCCCCACCGAAGCGACCTTCAAGCGGCCCGACGGCATCGTGATTATGGATTTTCATCGATGCATCGGCTGCCGTTTCTGTATGGCGGCCTGCCCCTATGGTTCGCGCAGCTTCAACTTCCGCGATCCGCGGCCCTTCATCAAGGAAACCAACTTGGCGTTTCCGACCCGCGCCAAGGGGGTCGTTGAAAAGTGCAACCTGTGTGCGGAACGCCTGGCGGTCGGTCAACCCCCGGCCTGTGTGGAAGCCTCCGAAGGCGCCATTGTTTTTGGTGACCTGGAAGATTCCCACTCTGAAGTCCGAGAAGTGCTGAGGGAACATTACACCATTCGCCGCAAGGTCCTCCTCGGGACCGGCCCTGCGGTCTACTACATCATATGAGGTGGCTATGCTTGAATACGCGATAAAAGGAGACAAAAGATACTACGGATGGATCGCCGTCCTGCTGGGCCTGATCGGGGTGGGATTCGGGTTTTATCTGTGGCAATTGAAATTCGGTCTCGGTATCACCGGGTTGAGCCGGGACGTTTCCTGGGGCTTTTACATCGCCCAGCTGACCTATATGGTGGGTGTGGCCGCCGGCGGCGTGATGGTGGTGCTGCCCTGTTACCTGCACGATTATAAAGCCTTCGGTCGGATCACCGTGTTAGGGGAGTTTCTGGCGATTGCCGCCCTGATTGTCTGCCTGCTGAGCGTTGTGGTCGACCTGGGCCAGCCATCCCGGCTCCTGAACGTCATCATCCATTTCTCCCCGCGCTCGATGCTGTTCTATGACATGATCGTGCTCAACGTTTACCTGTTTCTCAACCTGGTCGTCGGCTGGAATGTGCTGCAGGCCGAACGCAACGGCACCCATTACCCCTTGTGGGTGAAGCCTTTGATCTACCTTTCCATTCCCTGGGCCATCAGCATCCACACCGTAACAGCTTTTCTGTATTGCGGCCTGCCCGGACGCGGTTTCTGGCTGACGGCCATCCTGGCACCGCGCTTTCTGGCCTCGGCCTTTGCCGCCGGACCGGCCCTGCTGATTGTTTTGAGCCTCATCATTCGGCGTGTGTCTAACTTCGATCCCGGCCGGGAACAGATCCAGACCCTGGCCAAGATTATCACCTACGCGCTCATCGCCAACCTGTTTTTCTTCGGCTGCGAGCTGTTTGTGGCATTTTACAGCAACATACCGGAACACATGGACCATATCAAATACCTGTTCGTCGGTATCCATGGCCATGGGGTTCTGGTACCCTGGATGTGGTCTTCCATGGCCCTGATGGTGCTGGCCCTGATCCTTTTGATTCCGCCCATAACGCGGCGCAACGAAGGTGTTCTGGCCGTGGCCTGCATCATGCTTTTTATCGGCGCCTGGATCGACAAAGGACTCGGGTTGATCTCGGCCGGCTTCGTACCGAACCCGTTGCACGAGGTCAACGAGTACATGCCGAGCTTTCCTGAAATCATGATCACCATCGGCGTTTATGCCATTGGTGCCCTGGTGTTGACGGTGCTCTACAAGATGGTGGTGGGGGTCAAGGTAGAAGTCCGCGCTTAGTAGGGCGCGCGAAAAAATAAGGTACATTGTAAGCGCCGCTACATTCCGCCGGGCGGCGTTGCCAAAGCTCGTAACAGGCGTCTATTCCTGCACTTTCGCGCCTTATCCGACGGGCGGCGGGTGCTGCAACGCTGAAAATGGCAAATTAATTTTTGCGCGAACCCTATCCGAGATCCTCGACAGTAACGTTCTTAAGGCCCCGCCCCTGCAATAGGGAGCGGGGCTTTTTTTGTTTCGGATCCGTTATCGTTGGGGGCGGGCGGGGTCGTGCGTATCGCGCAGTCGTTCGTTTCCGGTGAAGATAAACAGTCCGCCGCCGCCGGGCATTTTTGTGGCCAGGGTGATGTTGAGCCCTTCGGCCAGGGCCACGGCCAGGGCGGTGGGTCGGGAATTGGCCAGAATCACGGGAATACGGGCGCGGGCGGCCTTCTGCACCAGTTCGTAGCTGATCCGCGAGGACAAAACGAGAAAGCCGATGCGGGATAACTGCCGTCCGAGGAACAGGCGGCCGATGCTTTTGTCCAGGGCACTGTGGCGGCCGACATCCTCGGCCACGGTCAAAAACTGCCCCTGCCGATCAAACAGCGCCGCCGCGTGGGCCGCCCGGGTTGCGGCCCGCAGGGGTTGGTATTGATCGATGGACAGCAGGCACTTCGCTGCGGCCGCGGACGCAATGACCGGACCGTCCGGCACCGGCTGAAGGTTCTGATACAGATCCAGGATCAATTCCTTGCCGCACAGTCCGCAACCGGTCTGGCTGATATGGGCCCGGCGATGATCCTGGGCTCTGAACCGTGCGGCCGCGGTTTTACTCAAGGTGACCGTTACCGTGTTGCTTTCCGGTCCGTCGCACAGGGACAGATTGGTAATGTCATCCGGCGTGTCGATGATGCCTTCGGCCAGGCAAAGACCGGCGGCGTGCTCTTTTTCGTCACCGGGCGTGCGCATGACGACCACAAAAGGCTGGCCCTGAACCCGAATGGATAGCGGCTCTTCGGCGATAAGGGTCAGACGGTCGGTGGGATCCGGTAAGGGGTCCGCATGCCAGCGGGTGACAGTCCGTTGCGTCTGTTTGTTGGACGCTTTCATGGGCTCGGTTGAAGGTCCTTTGATCGGTTCGTCCCCGGCCTTCGGTGTCGGGATTCAATTTGCATCACACGGATGCGTTTCAGATAATGATGGTCCGAATAATATCAGGCGTTTGTCGATATTGCCATCAAATTTGAAGGTCTTGTTATTTTGCTTGACAAATGCTTTTCGTAAAGTAATATTGCTTGGTTTTAGGGCGCCAAAAAATCATGTTGGTACAAATCAGGATATTATTCAAGCCCTTCAAGCGATCAATACCACGAAAGAGGGGTCAAAGGAGGCCGTATGTACGCTGTGGTCAAAACAGGCGGAAAACAATACAAAGTTCAGGAAGGCGACGTCCTGCGGGTGGAGAAACTCCCGGGCGATATCGGGGCTGAAATCGCTTTCGAGGACGTTCTGCTGTTCTCCGATGGTGAAAATCTCCAGGTTGGTACGCCCAAACTTGACAATATCGCGGTCACCGGCCAAATCGTCGATCAGGGCAAAGCCAAAAAGATTATTGTTTTCAAGTATAAGCGCCGCAAACGCTATCGGCGCAAACAGGGGCATCGCCAGCAGTTTACGTCCGTTAAAATCGACCGCATTCAGGCCAACTGAATGCCGTTGGGCGTTATACGAATGATTAAGGAGTTTTCCAATGGCACATAAAAAAGCAGGGGGCAGTTCTAAAAACGGTCGCGACAGCAACGGCCAGAGGCGGGGGATCAAACGTTACGGCGGTGAGCAGGTGCGCGCCGGCAGTATTCTGGTCCGTCAGCTGGGCACCCGGATTCACCCCGGCGACAATGTCGGTATGGGCAGGGATTACACCCTGTTCGCCAAGATCGACGGTATTGTCGCTTACAAGCGTTCCGGACGCTCGCGGAAAAAAGTCAGTGTACATGCCGAGTGAAATTCATTGACGAAGCAACCATTACCGTCCGGTCCGGTGACGGGGGCCGCGGTTGCGCCAGTTTCCGGAGAGAAAAATACGTACCGCGCGGCGGTCCGGATGGCGGTGACGGGGGCCGGGGTGGTGACATCATCCTGGTCACCACTTTGCGCAAACGCACCCTTCAGCAATTCCAATTTAAAAGACAGTTCAAGGCCCCCAATGGCGGCCACGGTCAGGGCAAGCAGAAAACCGGACGCAAAGGGGCCGATCTGATCATTGAGGTGCCGCCGGGGACCCTGATTTCCGAGGCGGAGACCGGCGTACTGATCCGGGACCTGGCCGCAGCGGAGGAACGCTTCGTGGTAGCTCGCGGCGGTCGTGGCGGGCGCGGCAACATCCGTTTTAAATCATCGACCAACCGTGCACCGCGCTATGCCCAACCCGGAGAGCCCGGGGAAACATTCGCCCTCAAATTCGAGTTGAAGCTGCTGGCCGATGTCGGTCTTGTCGGTTTGCCCAATGCCGGCAAGTCGACGCTCATCCGTGCCATTTCCGCGGCCCGCCCCAAAATCGGGGATTACCCCTTTACAACACTGAATCCCATTTTGGGGGTGGTTGAAACAGGTTGGAGCGATCCATTCGTGGTGGCGGACATCCCCGGCCTGATCGAAGGCGCCCATCAAGGCGCCGGATTGGGGCATCGTTTTCTACGCCACGTTGAGCGTACGCGTGTCCTGGTGCATTTGATCGATGCCGCCGGGATCGATCCGGATGATCCCCTGGCCGAATTCAACACCATCAAAAATGAACTGGCGCTTTTCAAAGCCGAACTGGCATGCAAACCCTGTCTGGTGGTCCTGAACAAAATCGATCGGCCCGGTGTCGAGGCCAACATCCGGTGTTTCAAACGCAAGGCTCCCGAACTTGAGGTTCTATCGATTTCCGCGTTGACGTCCGAGGGCCTGGAAAGAATGAAAACCAAAATCGTACAACTTCTGGAACGGCCGGATGGCGATGAATAAACACGCGCCGGGGGAGCATATTCGCCGGGTTGTGGTGAAGGTCGGCAGCAACGTGCTGACGTGCGATCAGGGGCTCAACTTGCCGGTTATCGATGCCCTCAGCCGTCAAATCAGCCGGCTTATCGTGGACCGGCGGGACGTTATCCTGGTGTCTTCCGGCGCCTTGGCGGCCGGTGTCCGCAAACTCGCAATTAAAAGCCGGCCGGAGGCGATACCGGCCCGGCAGGCGGTTGCCGCGGTGGGGCAGGCCGGCTTGATTCTGACCTGGGAAAAGGCCTTCGCCCGGCACGGGAAAAAGGTGGCCCAGATTCTTCTGACGGCCGAGGATATGACCAGCCGCAAACGCTACCTGAATGCACGCAACACCTTGAATACACTGCTGACCTGGGGCGTGATTCCGATCATCAACGAAAACGACACCGTCATGGTGGACGAGATAAAATTCGGTGACAACGATAATCTGGCAGCGGTGATTGCGCTCTTGATGGATGCGGATATTCTGATTAACTTGACGGATATCGACGGGTTGTACGACAAGAACCCACGCATCCATGGAGATGCCGAACTGATCCCCACCATCGAGACCATCGGCAAAGAGATCGAACGGTATGCCGGGGATATCCCCGGTGCTCTGGGTACAGGTGGGATGCTCAGCAAGATCAAAGCGGCCCGCAAGGTAACGGCGGCCGGTATTCCCATGATCATCGCCAACGGAAAAGCGAACCAGGTGCTGGAGGGTATTTTCGGGGGGCAATCCCCGGGCTCCTTTTTCAAACCCAAAACCGAACGCCTTTCCAGTCGCAAGTGCTGGCTGGCCTTTTCGCTCAAACCCAAGGGCGTCATTCAGATCGACGCAGGGGCGGCGCGGGCGATCACCACCGGTGGTAAAAGTCTGCTTCCCAGCGGGATCACCGATGTGAGCGGCCAATTCAACGTGGGGGATCCAGTCCGGTTTTCAGGGAAGGACGGTCAGGTACTGGGCAACGGACTGGTCAATTACAGTGCCGGGGATATCCGTAAGATCAAGGGGCTTCGTACCAGTGAGATTACAGGCTGTCTGGGCGAGAAGCCTTACGACGAGGTGATTCATCGCGATAACCTGGTGCTCACCAGCAATATGCTGAACGGATGTTAAACAAAATCGGTATACTGGGTGGTACCTTCGACCCGATTCACCTGGGTCATCTCCGGGCGGCCGTCGAAATTCGCGAAGGTTTCGGTTTGGATGCGGTCTACTTGATTCCGGCGGCCATACCGCCCCACAAGTGCCGAACCGACATCGCCGCTCCGGAAGATCGCCTGGAAATGGTGCGGCGGGTCGTCGAAGATCTTCCGGAATTGCGGGTTTCCGACATCGAATTAAAGCGCCAGGGGCCGTCTTACACCATCGATACGATTTGCGCTTTTCGTGAAAAGCTGTCCCCCAAGGTCTGGGTGTATCTCATTATGGGGATCGATGCCTTTCTCGAGATCAACACCTGGAAATCCTATGAAGATCTGCTGCATATCGTACCGTCGATTGTCATCAACCGCCCCGAGCCGGAAGGGCGGGTCCAGCCTTCCTTGGACAATGCCATCGAAACCCTGATGCACAGCGGAAAACTGGAAGGCTATGAGTGCTCCCAGTCAACGCCCTGCTACACGCACTGCGCCAAACAACCGATCTTTACATACAACGTCACGCCCATGGCCATATCCTCCACCCATATCCGGCAACTGGTAAAAAAGGGGCGCTGCATTGATTTTCTTGTGCCGCCCTGTGTCAAGGATTACATCCACGCAAAGGGCCTTTACCGATGAGCGTCAACAGCGCCTCCCCACTGGATGCCTATGTCCGTGCCGTACTGGGCAAAAAGACGGAAAACGTCGTTATTCTGGGTGTTCGTGAGCTGACCTCGCTGGCGGATGCGTTCATTATCTGCAGCGGGAAATCGAATCGGCAGGTCATGGCCATTGCCGAGCACATCAATACGACGCTCAAAAAACAAGGCATCAAAGTGCTGCGGATCGAAGGCATGAAGGAAGGCCATTGGGTCCTGATGGATTACGGTGACGTGATCATTCATATTTTTTATGATCCCGTGCGCAGTTTCTACGATCTTGAAGGGCTGTGGGCCGATGCGCCTCGGCTCAAGACGCCGGCCCTCGAAGATTGGCTGCGCCAGAGGTCGGAAAGCGGGGGGCGCTGACCGGGCGCCCGGAATGTTTGCGAAACCGGTCCCACAGACCGAGGGAGAAAATGAAAGATTATCTGACAGGCCAAAAAATTCCCGATGTGGGTGCCGAGGCCAATCGGCAGGCGGTCGAGCGTTACCTGGTGGAAACCAAAGGGTATCGCGCGGTCGATATCGTCGTGGACGCCCCGCTGGTGATCGAGGTGGCCGGTGAACCCTATCGGTCCCGGATCGATCTTCTGGTGATGGCCGGACAGCCGCCCCGGCCTTTCATGGCGGTTAAATGTGCGGCCGGTTCGCTGGGTTCACGGGAACGGGAAATCGTGTCGGCCGGCCGGATTTTCGGTGAACACCAGATCCCGTTGGCGGTGGTCTCGGACGGGCGCCACGCGATTATCCTCGATACGGTTTCAGGCCGGAAAATCGCTGAAGGGATGGCCGCCATTCCGGACCGCCCGGAGGCTTTCCGTCAAATCGCGCGAAGCGCCGTCGTGGCCTACCCCAGAGAACGCCTGGAGCGCGAAAAGCTCGTTTTTCGAAGCTATGATCAGCTGAACGTCAATGTGGTCCGCCCGTAATCCGGCGCGGTTGTGGTGCCATTAAAGCGCCCCCCGGTCACCCGGCGGCGATACAGGGGGCTTGGAAACAGCGACTCCGGCGCCTCAACACTGAAAACTGCTAATTTATTTTTGCGCGAGCCCTTAGACGCCGGCGACATCCTGGCCGCAGTGCTTACAGAGACGGGCGCGTTTTTTGATAATTTCGGCGCAGAAAGGGCATTCCCGGGTAAAGAAACGTTTGTGGATTTTTTTTACGGCCTGGTCCAATTTTTCCTGGATCAGCTCGTTGCCCACTTTCAGGTTGCGCAAGGGCTCGAGGGCTTCGAGTTCACCAATGTCACCCATCATTTCAGCTGCTTTTATGCGCACCCGGGACGGTTCGGTGGAGTCCAGCAGAATTCGCAGGATGGTGGGGCCGTCTTTGTCGACATAACAGGTGGCCAGAATATTGAACCCCTTCTTGATGGCGGTTTTGAGCGCTTCCTCCTGGGCCAGCATCTGATCGTCAATTACCTGGCCGGTGGCCCCCATCGGGCTGAAAACCGGCATAAATTCGAAGTTATCGCTGCCGGGGTAGTTTATGCAGCGATAAGAAGCCCTGTGGGCGTAATTTTCCTCTATGTGTTCCCAGCCGTTTACATAGGAAGGGCATTCATCGTTGAAGCAGATAAACAGGTATGGCACCCCCCAGCCCAGCCCATCTCTGAAATTGATCGGCGGGACCTCCCAGATATTCATTTCAACGTTGCAGTGGGGACAGGCGGGCTTCTTCATCTGAAGGACTTTTTCAAGGACTTCTTCGCGTGTTTCAATTGCCATGCAGTACCTCCGGTAGTGGAAATAAACAATCCTATATCGACCAATAGGTTTGAAAGGTCAAGCTAAACCTGATCCTGTCGGTGTCAAACCATTGGGGCCTTCAGGTCCCGGCAATTCAGGATAGACACCAGATAAGATGACGTGACGTCCCAACACGCGTGGCGTGATGCCATCCGGCTTGATTCCCTGCATGATCGTCTTGATCCCGTCCGGCAGATATACTATGGGAGGAAACGCGATCCGAGGTTTTGAAACCACTTCTACTGCC
The DNA here is from genome assembly GCA_016735415.1 of Desulfobacterales bacterium. The sequence continues at coordinate 11,162 of JAERRP010000263.1, forward strand.
TACCGCCAGAAAACCGATTAACATTTGCAAGGAGGGCCGATTGGACAACGAACAGATTGCCGTCGAAGAATTGGAAGCGTTTGCCCGTGAAACCATTTTAGCTGCCGGTAAAAAAGCCCTGAGTTATTACGGACGGGGGGGGCCCCATGTCAAATTTGACCGCACCCTGGGAACCGAAGCCGAACTGAAACTCGATCATTATTTTCAGGAGGCGCTCACACAGCGCTTTCCTGCGCATTATCTTTTCGACGGACAGGGATCGGATGACGGTTATACGCATGAGGCCCGGCGTTACATGTGGGTTTTCGATCCCCTCGACGGGATTTCCAATTTCATGGCGGGAATTCCCATCTGGGGGATGTCGGTGGCGTTGCTGGAGAACTTCTGGCCGGTATTCGGTTATTGCTACATGCCGGCCACGGACGACCTTTTTTACGCCCGGGCGGGGCAGACGGCGTATCGCGGCGATGCCCGGATCTGGGTGTCCTCGCAGGAAAGCATCAGCGACGAGAGCGTTTTGCTCAATTTTTCCCGTTTTAATCAATACTACCGCAGTACTTTCCCCGGCAAACAACTGAACCTGGGGTGTACCTCGGCGCATATCTGCTACGTGGCCATGGGGCGGGCCGAGGCGGCCCTGATCGCCCATGAATCCTATCAGGACCTGGCGGCCGTGCGGGTGATCATGGAAGCGGCCGGTGGTAAATTCATGCGGATGGACGGTACGATGTTCCCGATTGCCGAATATCTGGAAGGTGATACCGGCGACGTACACCTCATAGCCGTGCCGCCGGCGCTTTTTGACCAGGTCCGGGGTTGTCTGCAAAAAGTTGTTTAGGGAACATCCTGCAGGCCTCTTTCCAGGACCTGGGCCAGCATGTCGTTCATAAAACGCTGGAGTTCGGCCGGCCCGAAGGTTGGCGCGATCCGTTCCATGCGGATATCGACCGGCCGGTGATCCACGACCCGTGAGCCGACCCGCCCCACCTCGAGCACCAGTTCGATCTCCATGATCATACGGGTGTGCATAAGGCGTTTGTCGGCATCACAATGGAATTTCCGGATGACACCGCCGATCAGGTAGTTGTTGTCCCCGGCTTGCGCCAGCATATCTTCCGGTGAAAAATCCCAACCCTTGATCTGGGTTACCTGCAGGCCTTTGCGCTGCAGCAATTCGGCCATGGCATCACTGACTGATAGCGCGACACGG
>JAERRP010000125.1 GCA_016735415.1 Desulfobacterales bacterium
GAGCCAGGGCTGACTTAACAGTGCCGACGGAACCAGGGTGGTCTTGCCGGCCCCCGGCGGCGCCTGCAGGACGGCGCCCGGGTGGCGCAGGAGCGCGGCTTTGAGGTCTTCGAGAACCTCCATGACCGGCAGGAAGTCCATCTATCCCAACCTGTCCGGAAGAACGGTCGGTATGAATTCGAAGACGGTCAAACAGAAAAAAAGGCAGGGCCGCATCATCAGGGGGTATCGATTCGATTTCCGGGACGCGGTTTTTAAGCCGCGTGTCCGGCGGGCAAGTAGTCCTGAACGGTCGGTGGTTTCGGAAAATTCCAGCAAGGGCCTAACCCTGGAGGGATGCGATGGCTTCCGCCTCGGTCGCACAGGTTTTGACGTAACGCGTAACGCCCAGCATTTCGAACACCGTTTTGAGATTCATCGACAGTCCTGTAAAGGCCACATCCAGGTTGGCCTGCCTGAATTCGTTCAGAACCTGGGTCAGGGACGTAATGCCGGTACCGGTAACGGCCAGATTGGGGTCAAAACTGAAGACAATCCCGTTGCGGTTGCTGTCGATCGCTTCGCGGGCCAGCGCTTTCAGGCGGGATTCAGGTCTTCCCGCCAACTTCCCCTTCACGGCCATCACCGCGACAGGTTGCAATGATGTGAGGGCCAGTTGTTCGCAGTCGGCCCGGTCGTCCTGCAAGCGCTGGCTCACGCGCGCCAGGGCTGAGTCGAGGGCCGCACGCGCGATCGGTTTATTGATGAAATCGGTGGCTTCCAGGTTCAGGGCCTGCAGCACGAGATCCATGTCGCCATGACCGGTGATGACCACGACCTCGGTTGCGGGAGCCCTTTTCTTGATGGCCTTGATAACCTCAAACCCGTCCATCACCGGCATCTTCAGATCGGTAAAAACGATGGACGGCTTCTCCTCATCCAGGAGCTTGAGCCCGGCCGGGCCGTCTTCGGCCGTCAATACGCGGTAACCGTAGGCGCCGAGAAAAAGGCGGAACATGGTCAGCGTGGGGGTTTCATCGTCGATTACCAGTATGGTCTGCATAAGCATGGACTCGGATTCAAGGCTGCGGAAAAATAACGAGATCAAACCGTATCTGAAAATGCCTTTTTTGTCATGTATTCTTTTTGCAAACGGAAACGGTGCCGACAACCCGGCCGCCCGTCTGCCATGTCGGGAGACCAACCGACCGCCGACAGACACGAAGTCTTCGGGCCTCTGAAATACTGGGGAATAGGGTTCCAGGATTCGAGGGGTCGAGTGAAATGCTTAAAAATTACAAACCCTTGACCCTTTGACGCCTTGAACCCTTGAACCTCTGAACCCCTGAACCCTTGGATCCTTGGGTCCTTGGACTCTCTTCTCCAACAAAATTGGAGAAAAACCTGATCTTTTAGTATTTTCCAAAAAATAATACTTCTGCTATAGATCTTTTATTCGATCTGTTCCGGGATGTCGGGCCCGATTCAGCCGACGACTTCCGGCCTCCAATACCGGGAAAAGAACCGGCCGCCTACAGGTCCCCACGGAGAAACCACACGGGATGGGAAAAAGCACGGACAGCGCACCGCAACTGCCAACCGTGGTTCATCGAAGGCGATTGCTGAAACGACTGGAAGGTGTGATAGCGCCCGGCATCGTGGTCGTTCGCGCGCAAGCCGCCCAGGGCAAATCGACGCTGATCGCCGATTATCTGGAAACCACCGGCGCTCGGGCCTGCTGGATCCATTTAGGCCCGGATGATATGAATCCGGAACACTTCGGAGGCCACCTGTTCGATGCCTGCCGTCCCTTTTTAACGCCGGAATCCGCCCGGCCAGCGGCTTTCGACACGGCCGCCGGCCGGACGACCAGGGTAATCACCGACCTGTTCCAGGATCTCCCCACCGATCTCAATCTCGTATTCGACGGCTGGCAGCACCTCGAATCCCCGACCCGCGCGGTCGAACTGATCGATGCCATCCTGGCCGCACGTCCCGTGGACGGCTGCGTCTATCTTATCTCGCGCGAAAACCTGCCCCTTAAGCTGCAGCGCAACCGCATGCGCCGGCAGGCCCTTCTGCTGACCGGTAAAGAGCTGGCTTTCACGGAAGATGAAATCGGCGCTTTTTTCCAGGCGACCCACGGCATAACCCTTGATCCCGACCGCCTGCGGCAGATCCACCATCTTACGGCGGGGTGGACCGGAGGCCTCGTACTCCTGGCGGAAGAACTGCACCGCCATCCCGGCCGCCCGGATGAAATCCTGGCCGTCCCAACGCTGCCTGACCGCATCCACACGGAAGCCGGCCACTACTTCGAAGAAGAAGTCTACCGCCGCCAGCCGAAAGCGATGCGCACGTTTCTGGCCGGCGCGGCCCTGCTCGATACGGTCGAAGCCGACTTGATGCACAAATGGCTGGGTCGACGCGAAGCCGACCGCCTTTTTGCCGAGGCTGACCGGCAGAATCTTTTCCTGCAGATTTTAAACGGCGACCCGCGCCACTGGACCTTCCGCTTCAATCCCCTCTTCCGCGCTTTTCTCCTTTCCGGGAGACAAAAGTCCCTGCCGGAGACAAGCGCACGCAAGTTTCTGAAAAAAGCCGCAGGCCATTATGACGCGGCCGGAGATGTCGAAACCGCCGTGACCTATTTTCTTAAAGCCGGAGAGATCAGCGCGGCCGTCAGGGGTATCACCAGGATCGGGCTGCAGTTGTCGTTCGAGGGACGCTTCGCCGAAATCGAAGGCTGGATGTCCATTCTGCCGCAGACTGCAAGTCGTGATGATCCCTGGCTGAGCCTGCTGCAGGCCATAGCCTTCCGGATCAGGGGCGGCCGTCGCACCGTCGGAAAGCTGCAGGCCGTGGCGCAGGCTTTCGCCAGGGAGGATCTTATCCGGGGGCGGATGTTCGCCCTGGCCTATCTGATCGAAACGGCTGTATTCATCGGTTTCGATCCGGCCGTGCGCACCCGCTGGATCGCCGAGGGCGAAGCCCTTGTAAAGGATGCCAGCCAGTTGCCGCACTATGCCTATGCCAAGGCCCTGCTGTGGCAGCAAATCGGTTTCGGGTCGATTGCCGAAACGGCCAATCTATCGAAAGGGTTGTCCGCCTGCCGGAACGCCGTCATCCTGGGCAAACGCATCGGCGCGCATGGCCTGGTGGCCAATGCCCTGACCATCGCCGCCCATGCCCACGTCCGCGCCGGTGAGTTCGAGCAGGCCCGTGACAGCCTGGACGCGGCCCAGGCCCTCGATCAGGACGCTGTCTTTCCGGAATATGGCGTCCTGCGGGATTTGACGCGCATCCATCTGGAACTGATCCGTGGACGACTGACGCCGGCCGGCGACCTTCTGAAAAGAGTGGAATCCGATATCGACAGCTTCGGATTGATCATTCTCTACCCTGTTTTTCTGGAGGCCTGCGGATTACTGCAGATCTATGCAAAACAGTATGCCGCGCTCGAAAAAACACGCCGGCACATGTGTGATGTGGCCACATTGCTAAACAATCCCGCGTATAAGGCCCTCTCCCTTTGGCTGGCCGGTTTCTGCTGCTACC